>CALHBQ010000527.1 GCA_937930815.1 uncultured Saprospiraceae bacterium
AACCGTACAGAGATAAAGGACGTCCTCGCTGGAGGGCATTTAGAAAAAGAAATCACCGTTTGTGGTTGGGTGCGCGCTTTTCGTTCCAATCGCTTTATTGCACTTTTTGATGGTTCAGATTTTAATACGTTGCAAGTTGTCATTGATGATGATTTTGGAAATGAAGAAGTATTGAAAAAAATCCATTTCCATGCTTGTATCAAAGCAACTGGTAAATTGGTTGAATCACAAGGTGCTGGTCAGAAATATGAATTGATTGCAAATGATATCGAGGTGCTCGGTGAAGCAAATCCCGACGAATACAGCTTGCAACCAAAGGCCATGACGATGGAGTACTTACGTGAGAAAGCGCATTTCAGAATGCGTACGAGTACCTTCTCTGCGGTTTTCCGTATTCGTCATGCGATTGCATATGGGATTCATAAATTTTATAATGACCGTGGGTATTACTCGATGCATTCTCCGATTATCACGGGAAGTGATGCAGAGGGCGCAGGTGAGATGTTTCAGGTGACAACGCTCAACATGGACAAAATGCCGAAGAATGAAGAAGGCGGTGTCGATTATGGAAAAGACTTTTTTGGAAAGCATACCAACCTAACCGTTTCGGGTCAATTGCAGGCAGAAATTGGAGCGTTGGCATTGGGAAAAGTTTACACTTTTGGCCCTACTTTCCGAGCAGAGAATAGTAATACCTCTCGCCACTTATCTGAATTTTGGATGATTGAGCCAGAAGTTGCTTTCAATGATATTTTTGATAATATGGATTTGGCAGAAGAGTTCTGCAAATACTTAATCAATTATGTTTTAGAAAATTACGCAGACGATGTTGCTTTTTTGGATGCTCGTATTGAAAAAGCAGAGCGTAATATGCCAAAAGAAAAACGTCGCCCAATGGGCTTGCTCGATACATTGAAGTTTGTGGTTGAAAATGATTTTGAAAGAATCACTTATACAGAAGCTATCAACATTTTAAGAAATTCAAAACCTTTCAAAAAAGGCAAATTTGAATTTGAGCCAACTTGGGGTAGCGACATGCAAGCAGAGCATGAGCGATTTTTGGTAGAAAAGAAATTTAAAAAACCAGTCATCGTTCGTGATTATCCACAATCATTCAAGGCATTTTATATGCGTGAAAATGATGAAGATGAATCAGTTCCAGGAAGAACCGTGGCCGCAATGGATGTATTGTTCCCAGGCATTGGCGAGTTGATTGGCGGCTCACAAAGAGAAGAAAGAATCGACGTCTTGAAAAGACGCGTCAAAGCAATGGACATCGACGAGGAAGAACTGTGGTGGTATTTAGAACTACGTAAATTTGGAGGCGCACCGCACTCAGGTTTCGGTCTCGGTTTCGAACGAATGGTTCAGTTTATCACGGGTATCGGAAATATTCGAGATGTGATTCCTTTTCCTCGTACGCCGGGGAGTGCGCATTTTTAATGCGACAAAATATTGAACTTTGTTAAAAAGCACAGGCAGTAATGTCTGTGCTTTTTTGTTTTTAATGAATTTGTTTGACGTTTGATTCAAAAGAAATCTCGGTATTAAGTAACTTTACTCATCATATAAAAATATTATGAGCAAAAAAGCAAAAATAAAAGTCTTTGAAACGAACGTAAGAGTTATTAGGCTTGAAAACGAAGATTACTTTTGCATCACAGATCTGGCTCGCTACAAAAATCCCGATCAACCAGATGTTGTCATCAGAAGTTGGCTAAATACTCGTCGTGAAATTGAATTTCTACAAGAATGGGAGCTTGCATATAACATAGATTTTAAAACTACTACCCATAGTAGTTTTAAAGGTTTTGAAAAATATGTAGTTGAAGTCTTTTTGAAAAACTTAAGCTCTGTCAGTAAGTGGATTAATTACACAAATGCCAAAGGACTTTTTACTAAAAGAGGAAAATACGGCGGAACCTATGCTCAATCCACTATTGCCCTGAACTTTGCGAATTATATCAATCCTAAATTCTATATCAAGCTATTGGAGGAGTATCAAACTATGAAGAAAAACCAGACACTCCTACTTGGAGATCCATTAGATATAAAAAGGAACCTAACTGCTGGCAATTATTCTCTTTTGGTCTCTGCACTATTTAGCACTATTGATGAGCGGCTTTTATCGCAACCTCAACCTTATAAAAGCCGCACCCCCTTTCAAGTAGAAGCAGATTTACTGAACGAAATTGTTTTCAAAACAACAGCAAAGCAATGGCGTGGACTCAACCCAGACAAACCTACTGATAAAAACATGAGAGATTATGCCTCCATTTTAGGTTTAATAATATTAAATAATTTGCAATTTTTAGACTCCATGCTTATTCAGTGGAATTGTAATAAAGAGGAACGGCGTAACTTTTTACTCGAAGCCTATGAATTTCAATATCCAATTTTAAAACGGTCTAAAACGATTAAAAAAATGCAGGAATTGCATGATCGAAATTGATATTGGATACACCTTTATTGGCTTGCTGTTTTCAAAAATTGATCACCGCACAACCACCAACTTCCCTGTGTGCATCACTACATTTTCTTCATTCCTAAAATGATAAAAATAGATGCCTTTAGCCAAAGCAGAAATATCAACTTGTTCACCACTTTCTACATCTGATTCTTGCAATACCAATTGCCCTGAGCCATTAAACAACTGCAAATCCACGCCCTCCGAAGTAGGCAAATAAACCTGAAATGCATTAGAAGTTGGATTAGGATAAACCGTCGGCTCGTTTTCTTCAAAAACATAATCTATATCAACCACGCCCTCACCTACTGGCACATTTTTACAAATCGTATGAGATGAGTTGACATTACTCACCGTCAAACAAACCTCATAAATACCTGGTGCAGGAAAAGTAAACTCCGGATTGGTATCACGTGAAGTACCTAAGTTCTCAAACTCCCAAAACCACTCTGCTGGCTCGTAGTAACTCAGGTCTGCAAATTCGATATGTAATTCGTTGAGGGTATCCCAGTTTTCCCAGCGGTAATTGGCGCGTGGGTGATTGTCGAGTCCGAGGGTGTCGCAGGGGCTGCCGTCGAGGGGGGCCGAGACGGTAGTTGGGGTAGTAGGGATAATGTACTCCAAGCCCCTTATCAATTACAGGATACCTCTTGTGTAGCCTAGCTTTTTTCCCTTTTCTATTTGGCTCTTGAATAGAGTGTATTTTTGAATGAGTTGAAAAAGAGTAAATCTTTCCATCAGGAGCAACTTGAAGGCCTATGTAGCTAATACCCGAAAAGGTTGCAGGTGGATTTGAAATAGAATCTTTTATACCTATAGTATCTGCTGAAGAAGCAATATCATCCGACCAAAGGTCATATTGAATCAAGAAAGGGTTTCCAATATCATAAGAAGTTGTCCCAAACCTGTTAGTTAGCCAAAGTAGCGAAATATATAAATAACGACCATTGGGAGAAAATTCCATATCATAATTCCAACCAGTTGAGTCTGTTTCTAAAAAATTTAACCTATACTCATTGCTTAATTCTCCAGTACATCTATCAAAATCGTATAGGCTAAATCCATAAATACCATTATAATCTATAAATTTATTCCCACTTGGAGAAAACTTTTGGCTTCCTCCCACTGATGTTCGAGGGAACTCTGAATCTGGCGCAGATCCTATTTCTTGGGAGTATGGACCTTCGATGCCATTTGGGGTCAGTAAAAATTTGTAATAAAAATTTTCGATGTTTTTTGCAATTATTATCCACCAATCCCTTCCATTAGCATGTTTAACCGTAGATGCAGGTTGAATCAAATCAACAACAATGGGAATATTAACTTCTTTAATCTTGTCTTGACCCTGATTCTCATTTTTACTTATTTTTGAATAGTAGATCACAAATGGGTCGATATTATTCAAATCGTCTGGAGGATTGGCCCCCATATGTATTAAATAATAAGAGGAATCACTCCCAGGTGCTGGCAAGTAAAATGCCCCTTTGGGTAACCACCCACCTTCTTCAATTGAAGATTCTCGAAAACTTCCAGGATTTATTATATCGCCACCATCCATTATTTGATTGTTTGCATTCCAAATAGATATACCATTTGTATAACTCAATAACTTTCCTTGTGCATCACAAAAACTCGCTGTAGTCCTGTTTATATTAGGAGTTTCGTCTACACTCTCTGGCAACATTGGAAATTTGCCAAAATCCAATTTATACTTACCGTAAAACTCATTATTTTGCCTGCCTATGATCCAAACATTATCATGGAATTGGCTAAATAGGGGCGTACAAAAAAGAATTGATATTAGTAGTAATGTTGTTTTTTTCATGGGAAGAATTTAGTTTTTAAAATAGCATTTCAGAAATTCACACTAAAGATAAACAATTCATTTAAAGAAAAAAAACTCGACTTTCATCATGATCAAAATCACCACCGACCCATCCAAAATTGACATAGCATTTGTCCATCACTACCTCAGTGAAGTTTCCTACTGGGCAAAAGGAATTCCATTAGCCTTAGTTGAAAAGTCTATACAAAACTCGATGTGTTTTTCAGTTTTTAAGAACGAAAAGCAAATTGGTTTTGCGAGGGTCGTTACGGATTATACTACCTTTGCTTATTTGGCAGATGTCTTTATTGATGAAAATTATAGAGGGTTGGGTTATTCAAAAGAACTGATGGCAGTTATCATGAATCACCAAGAATTACAAGGAATAAGAAGATGGATGTTGATGACCGCAGATGCACATGGATTATATGAACAATTCAATTTTTCAAAAATGAAGAAACCAGAAAATGCCATGGAAATTAGATTAGAAAATATTTACATGTAACACATGCATAAATCAATTCGGTCTATTGCAACTCTTATCATAAAAAGCAAGAACATGAAATATACACTTCTGATTGCCGCGCTACTGATTGTCAGCTTGTATATTCCTGCAATCTCTTCTCCTCACGAAGATTATATCGAAAAATATAAACATCTCGCCATCGCTGAGATGGAACGAACCAACATTCCTGCGAGCATAACACTCGCTCAAGGGCTGCACGAGTCAGCGCTCGGAAAAAGTGAACTGGCAACGCTCGCCAATAATCACTTTGGAATTAAATGTCATAAAGGTTGGCAAGGTGATTACTTCTTCAAAAAAGATGATGATACTGACGAACATGGGAATTTGATTAAGTCTTGTTTTCGCTCCTACCCTTCTGCAGAAGAGAGTTATAAAGATCATTCTGAATTTTTGATGACGCGCCCGTGGTATGCGCCACTTTTTGATTTAGAAAAATCTGATTATAAAGGTTGGGCTTATGGCCTAAAAGATGCCGGTTACGCAACCGATCCGAAATATCCTCAAAAGTTAATCGCCAGTATTGAAAAGTGGAAATTGTACAAATACGACAAAGTCCAATCGGTTCCAGACATTGCGCGTCCAGTGTTTGATAGGGAACCGCATATCATTTTTTCTCCACCAGTTGTTTTTGCAGTAAATGATGTGAAGGTCATTTTAGCCAAAAACGGAGATACGCCAATCCAATTGGCGCAAAGAACGGACGTTGAGTTGAAGCGGATTTTAGAATATAACGAACGTCTGACTTACCCAGATCAAAACCTCATACACAACGAACGAGTATTCATTCAACAAAAAAAGAAGGAATATAAAAAAGGCGCGAAATACCACCGAGTACAGCCTGGTGAAGATTTATACACGATTTCTCAATGGTATGGAATCCGCCTCGAAAACTTGGCGAAAAGAAATAGAATGCACCCAAGCGGTGTACCGTTGACTGGTGAAATCATCAAGTTAAAAGGAAGGAAATTCAAAAAATCAAAATCACCAAAGTGGAATTTTCAATTAAAACCTTCGGTATCGCCAAGACCAAGTTCAGATAAATTTCATACCGTAAAGGCTGGCGAAAATCTTTATATGATTTCCAGAAAGTACAATATCTCCGTAAAGAAAATCATTAAATACAATAATTTGAATGGGGATACCATCTTTGCAGGTCAGGTTTTACGAATATCTTAGAAGCTTCTTAGCGCAAAGAAAATGGTATTTTTACCCATGATTCAGTCATTTTAATAGCCAACTCTTTGTGGAGCGGTAAGATTATGACATTTTTGTCTTCGAATTTTCTATCAACGTACTTTAGAAAACCAATTCTAAAAAGGAAACATTCTTTTTTAGAAATAAAAAACAAGGAATTATGCGAACACTATTGATATCTGTATTGGTTTTGGTTTCAGGTATTCTATTTGCTCAAAATACAGCGTATTTTGACTACATCGATCGGTACAAGAGTTTAGCGATAGATGAAATGGAACGCTCAGGTGTACCAGCCAGCATCAAATTAGGTCAAGGGATTTTGGAATCTGCTGGTGGAACCAGTACACTTGCTTTGCGAGCAAACAATCACTTTGGTATTAAGTGTGGCGGCTCTTGGAAAGGCAAAACTTTCTATAGAAAAGATGACGATAGAGACGAAAACGGAAAGCTGATCAAGTCTTGTTTTAGAAAATTCAATAGCGCTAAAGATTGCTATATCGCACACTCTGAATTTTTAAGAAATAACAAACGATACGATTTCCTCTTTTATCTAAATCCACGTGATTATAAAAGTTGGTCTTATGGTTTGAAAAAAGCAGGATACGCCACAAGTGCTACTTATGCCGAAAAGTTGATAAAAGTCATTGAGACTTACGAGCTTTTCAAGTTAGACAATATGACTACTACAGATGTCTTAGCGGGTAATACCACCTCGTTGGAATTTTTAGGCGTTTTATTAAATAATGATGTCAAAATGGTTTTGGCAAAAGAAGGGCAAACTCCTGGTGAAATTGCTCAATCAACCAATACAGCCGTAAAATCTATCCTTAGATACAATGAAAAACTTACGGATGGTAGCCAACCATTAGCCGCAGAACAGCGAATTTATATTCAAAAGAAAAGGCGCTCTTACAGAGAGAAAAAGAAATATCACTACGTAAAGGCGGGAGACAACATGTATCAAATATCGCAGACCTATGGTATTCGTCTTAAGCGTCTTTATAAACGTAATCGATTGCGATATGGCACTCAGCCAGCGATAGGTGAAAAAATAAAAATCAGAGGTTGGAAGGTTAACGCAAGGCTTATTCCGAAGTTAAGAGGTCAAGTTCCTCCTCGCGAAGAAGGTTACAGAGTAATTCTTCCAGATGATAACAATGACGGATTTCTTGATCTTGAAGATGACAATGGTGATATTGTAAAAAATCCGCCTAAGACTTCAAGAAAAAAGAAAAGGACAACGACTGATGGGCAAGAAGTTACAACTCCCATTGTAGAGGGTGTTTCTGATGAAACAAAAACTCCAGCGATTACTTCTGGAACGAAAGACTATGATTATGGAGTAGAAGAAAATGAGGACATGGCGACTGATGTCAGTACACCAAGAACCTCTTTACCTTTTAACAAAAAAGATAAATACCACTACGTCGAAGAAGGTGATAATATGCTCAAAATCGCTAAGATGTATGGTGTTAGTTTGAAAAAACTACATACGCGAAATAGGATACCAACCAATGCACAACCTGCAATTGGCGAACGAGTCAAATTACGGGGCTGGAAAGTTCGTAACTCTAAAGCTCCTCAAGTGAGAAGAAATACGCCTTCTTGGGCGGAAGAAATCAAAAAAGACAAACCAACAAAAACGACTCCGTCTGGCACTGGTCCGATACCAACTACTCGAACTAAGCCATCAAGTGATATTGTTACCTTCCCTACTCCTGACAATGTTCCTGTTACGAGAGAGGAAGTAATCGAAACAACCACTACGACAACAGAAGTGACAGGTGACTTTGATGAAACTTCTGCTCAATATTATATAGTTGATCATGGCGATACACTTTATTCTATTGCCAAGAAATTTGGAACCAACGTCCAATCTATTAAAACTATGAATGGATTGACAAGCAATCTTATCAAACGTGGGATGCAACTTAGAGTAAAGTAATTATGAATCATCAACCATATTTCGCATTTTATTCTTCAAAACTCAATCAGAAATTTGTTGCGAGTTACGGGTTGCGAGATGAGCGCACACGCAACCCGTAACTCGCAACAAATCAATAGAAAAATAATTTTCAATTCCGCACAACTCAGAAAAGTCAAAACGACTCATATTTATTTAGAGTTTGTTTAACTTTTTCAATTACCAGTTGAAGTGAAAAATTAGTTTATTTTTGCACACTCGACCTCAAAAATTCTTTTCAAATTTTTTTCATCGAAACTTTACATTTGTCAATGAGCATTAAAACGATACCTTCCATTTTTCTAATTTGTTTTCTTTATTTTAATGCTTTTGGACAGACAAATTATAACTATCCCAGTACTTACGAATCTATTCCTGTTCTCAATTTTGATGGACCAAAATCTATTATTCCTACTATAGATGTTCCTTTCGAATCGCGCTACACCCCAGTGGTAGAGAGTTATTTGAAAACTTATTTTTTATTAAAAAGAGAACATTCAAAAGATATCGTTGGTCGCTCTCTTATGTACTTTCCTTTATTTGAAAAATTGTTGAAAGAAAACAATGCACCAGAAAGTCTAAAATATTTGGCAATAACAGAATCCGCTTTGAAGCCACGTGCAATTTCAAGAGTTGGTGCGGGTGGACTTTGGCAATTTATGCCAGAAACAGGAAGGCATTATGGTTTGAATATTTCTACAAAAGTAGATGATAGATTCGACCCTGAGAAATCTACCAAAGCAGCTATTCAATATTTGAAAAAATACCACGCGGCGTATGGCGATTGGGCATTGGCGATTGCTTCTTACAATAGTGGCCCTGGAAGAGTTAGACGAGCTATTAAACGCTCTGGTAGTAAGAATTTTTGGAAATTGAAAAGGTTCTTACCGCGTGAAACGAGAAGTTATGTCCCTGGATTTATTGCCGCTGCTTATTTGATGAAGTATTATGATCATCATGGGATTCGTCCAAATTTGCCGTCTTTAGATTTACAGATAACGGAATCGATGATGATAATGAATCAGTTGTCTTTTCATACGATTGCACGAGTAACTGGGATTTCATTAGACGTTATCCGTGATCTAAACCCTGCCTACTTGAAAGATGAAATTCCAACGCACTACAGCCACAAGGGATATAAATTGGTACTTCCCAAAAGAGTGATGAGTGCAATGCAAAATTACATCAGCATGATTGCGGCAAATGAATTTCACGAAAGTCAATTGAGCGATAGAAAAGTATTCGCCTTTTCGCCTGAGATGAATGACGAGGAGTCTTACTTTCTTTCTTTATACACTATGGGTTCTGGGGAAAATTTGAATGACTTGGCAAAAACGTTCAACTGTCCTGTTAATTTGTTGATGGCTTGGAATGGTTTCAAATCACCTTATGTTGCAGCAGGTCAAGAAATCAAACTTTACCAAATCGCGAAATATGCCAACTTCCCCGAGAGTAGAAAACCTATTCATGTAGAAAAGATACCTCAAAAATCTGCGGATCTTGTTTGGAACTACCTACCCAAAAATGCACTACTTGAAGATGATGAAATGATGATGTATCAGGTAAGGCGAGGGGAATCAGTTCTCGATATCATTGAAAAATATCCGAACAACACACTCGAAGAAGTTTTAGAAACCAATAAGCTTTCGCTAAAAAATCCGCCCTCGGCTGGTATGAAAATTAAGATTAGGAAGTAGTCTCCAAATGATTGTTTATTCTTTTAAAATGAATAAATTTTTAGATTTTTTTTCAATCCCAAAGGACTTAATAGTATCGTTCTCAACCCTATTTGGATATGTATATAACTTTGGCTTTGTCGTTACCAAAGAACAGCCTTGCGTTCCTGTATCATAAAAGGATGTTGTTTCTACAGGTTGGAAGTACAAATTTACTTCATATTTACCTTTTGTTGGAATCTCAAATTCTAAGTCATAAAAGATTTCTCCGCCTAATATTCTCAACTTTTCGCCATTAGTATTCTTATCTATTTGAATTAGGTGTGAAGTAAACCTTTCAATTTCAACAGAATCAACTGTGAACAAAATAGAAAATTTCAGAAAATCTAATGGTTCATCAGATGAAAAATATTCATCATTCAAACTATAGGGGATTAACTTTAAATCTATTTGGTCACTTGAACCTACTTTTATTAGCTCAAAATACCCTTTTTTGAAAGGGCCAAGTTTTTCTATTTCAGCAAATTCAGGGAAAATTAATATTAATTTTTCTTCATCGCTTTCTTGTTTAGTATCTCCTACCAAAGTTATTTTATCATTCAATACTTCTGATTTATAAACAAATTTATTTGCTCTTAAATCTATTTGAATTGTCTCCTTTTTCTCGCCTATATTTCTATAATATTCAAATATTTGTGTTTTATGAGAGCAACCGTTCAGAAAAAAAAGTATAAAAAGTATTTTTATTTCTTTCATTTTGAAACTGATGTTCGTATTCAATACCAATAGTTAACTAAGCTAAATCAAAGACTACGCCTCAACTACCTCAGGAGTTTCCTCCATCCCCATCACTTCTCGTTCAAGTTCACTATCAATTTCCTCTTTTTCAATACGTAGATTTTCGATAATAAATTTCTGACGCATCGGAGTATTTTTACCCATGTAGTAAGAAAGTAAATCTTTGATATCCGTATCGCCCATCAATAAAACAGGTTCCAATCGAATGTCTTCACCGATAAAATCAGCGAACTCATTTGGAGAGATTTCACCCAAACCTTTAAATCGAGTTACCTCCGCTTTTCCACGTAGTTTACCGATAGCATCTTGCTTCTCTTTCTCACTGTAACAGTAAAACGTTTTCTTCTTGTCACGCACTCTAAAAAGCGGTGTTTCTAAAATATAGAGATGACCATACCTAACCAAATCAGGGAAGAATTGCAAAAAGAAAGTCAATAACAATAAACGAATGTGCATTCCATCGACATCGGCATCCGTTGCGATTACAACTCGGTTGTATCGCAAATCATCGAGGCCATCTTCAATTTGAAGGGCATGTTGTAGTAGGTTCAATTCCTCATTTTGATAAACGACTTTTTTAGTCATTCCAAAGCAATTCAGAGGCTTACCTCTCAATGAAAATACCGCTTGTTTTTCCACATCCCTCGCCTTCGTAATCGAACCACTCGCCGAGTCTCCCTCCGTTATAAAAACAGTGGTCGCCAATTTATCTTCTTCCGAAATTTTCTTTCTTTTATCGTTGAAATGGAATCGACAATCACGCAGTTTCTTGTTATGAACCGCTGCTTTTTTAGCACGTTGATTCGCTAATTTTTTAATACCTGCAATTTCCTTGCGCTCACGTTCTGATTGCTTAATTCTTGCTTCTAATTCCTTGGCAACTTCCGGATTTTTATGAAGGAAGTTATCCAAATACGTTTTCATAAATTCACCAATGAAAGAACGTAAGGTTTTTCCACCCGGCGCTATTTCTGTCGAACCTAATTTGGTTTTTGTTTGCGACTCAAAAACAGGTTCTTCGACTCGCACACTGACTGCCGCAATGACTGAAGCTCTAATGTCTTTTACATCGTAACTTTTGTTGAAATGCGTTCGAATCGTTTCTACAATCGCTTCTTTGAAAAAATTAAGGTGCGTACCACCTTGGGTCGTGTTTTGACCATTAACGAAAGAATAATACATCTCACCATATTGATTTCCATGCGAAATCGCTACTTCAATATCTTCTCCCTGTAAATGAATAATTGGATATCGCAAAGTCTCTTTAGCCGTTTGCTTTTCCAAAAGGTCAAGCAATCCGTTTTTAGAATAAAAAGTCTTCCCGTTGAAAACTAATTTCAATCCAGAATTCAAGTAAGCATAATTCCAAAGCTGCGTTTCGATGAATTCAGGACGGTATTTATATTTTTTAAAAATGGAAGCATCGGGTTTGAATTCGATGAGTGTTCCATTTTCGCCTTTATCTTTCTTTTGTTTTGGGTCGCTGGTAATTACGCCTCTTTCAAACTCGGCCACTTTGGTTTTGCCTTCACGAAAGGCTTGCACTTTAAAATAATCAGAAAGTGCGTTCACTGCTTTCGTACCAACACCATTCAACCCAACTGATTTCTTAAATGCTTTCGAGTCGTATTTACCACCCGTATTAATTTTAGAAACACAATCCACTACTTTCCCCAACGGAATACCACGACCATAATCTCTCACAGTTGCCATTCCTTCTTTGATCGAAACCTCAATCACTTTACCGAAACCCATGACATGCTCATCAATACAGTTATCCAAAACCTCCTTGAGCAGTACATAAATACCATCATCGGGTGTAGAACCATCGCCGAGTTTACCAATATACATCCCCGGACGTAAGCGGATATGTTCTTTCCAATCGAGTGAGCGAATGTTATCTTCCGTATAATTAACCTGAGCCATAATTTATTCCCTTCGTTTTCTTTAAGGTAAGTATGAAGTGTCGGACACCTTTAAGGTGTCCGACACTTTTTTATTTCATTGACAAAAATACAACAAAATGTTTTTAAAAAATAAATTTGAGTATATTTTTGTTTTACAAAAGTACGACTATTTTATGAAAGTAGCACAGGCATCCCTGCCTGTGAAATCCCAAGCCTTTCAGATGATGTTTCAACTATAATAATTGGTTGAACAAAAAGCTTTTTCTATGAGTAAGTATTTCATGAATACATCGGTCACAGGCAGGGATGCCTGTGCTACAGTCTCTGATAAGATGAGATCACATTCTTAAATAGTTGGACAATCGACTTTTTTGCTTCGTTTTTTCCAATCAATTTCAAATAATCGATAACCCACCGTAAATTGAAAAGACTTTGAAGCTTTGGCTTCTTGAAAGAAATATTCCTTTTGTAAACCAAATACATAGTTCAAATTAAAATTGAATTTCTTGATACTCCAAACAAACTCAATAACTCCAGTCAATTCATTCACCGTCCTACCAGGTTCGTAAATATCCTTTGAATAATTATAACTCACTCCTCCCCCAATTTTTAATCCTTTGTAAATATTTTTTCTAATAGTAGCAGTGTTATATAAATGTGGAATTTCAACTGAAAAAAAAGGAACATTGCCGTTATTCCAGATGTCATTTATGTACTTTTTGCCAATAGAAGTTCGGAAAATTAAATCAAAATCTCTGAATAATTTTTGTTCCAATTCGACTCCGAACAAAAAAGAGGTTTCTTGAAAGCCTTCTCTAAATTCGAGTACAGTGTCTCCAAATTCAGGTTCAGTGGCCTCCAAATGGGTAGCCTCACCTCCAATAAATAAATTAAACTTTGTGTTTTGAGAAAAGGAATAAACACTGCAGAAAATAATAAGCAAGAGAGACGTTAAAATCGTTTTCATAACGAGATGTTTTTTTTCATTAAAAAAGACGCACGAACTCAAATAAAATTGAATCCGTGCGTCTTTTAACTTTCAACATCCAATCTTCAACTTTTCACTTTAATACGCTCTCTTATCAATTCCTTCTACAAAATACATAAATGCGCGATTGACAATCTTTCTACCGCCAGGAGTTGGATACTTACCAGAGAAATACCAATCACCTGAGTGATCAGGGCATGCTAAGTGAAGATTATCAATCGTTTGATAAATCACCTTTACCTCAGGTTTAATTCCAGGTGGCGTAACGATTTTAGCAATTCGCGCGGATATTTCCTGCTGTGTAAATTCATTATATAGCGATGCGACTTCGTTTTTTACCTTTTCAGTTGGTAAGTCCAAAGAAGCTTTACAACGTTGATAGGCTTTTTTGATCAATTTCTTCTTGCCGTTTTCTTCCAATAACTCAATGAGCGCTCGGAAGGCCACGAAGTTTTTCATTTTCGACATATCGATTCCATAACAATCTGGGAAACGAATCTGTGGAGCAGAAGAAACGATAATAATACGTTTCGGCTTAAGCCGTGACACAATTTGAATAATACTATCCTTCAAAGTGGTACCTCGAACGATGGAATCATCGAGCAAAACCAAAGTGTCTTTATTGTTTTTGACGATGCCATAAGTCACATCATAGACATGCGAAACCAACTCACCACGCGAACTATCATCTGCAATAAAAGTACGGAGTTTTGCATCTTTTACGATGATTTTCTCAACACGCACTTGGCGTTTCATTATTTTGTTGAGTTTCTCGGGCGTCAATTTTTTGCCATGTTTTAGAATCTTATTTTTCTTTTGTTCTAAAAGTTTGGTTTCTAAACCATGCGTAAAACCAAAAAAAGCGGACTCAGCCGTATTAGGTACAAAAGAGAAAACCGTATTTTTAAAATCGTAATCAATTGCCTTCAAAACTGGATCAACTAATAGTTCTCCCAATTTTTTTCTTTCGTTATAAATGTCTCTATCTGTTCCTCTCGAAAAGTAAATTCGTTCGAAAGAGCAAGACTTCTGTTCTGCTGCTTTGATGTATGGTTCTTCGGTTACTTTACCTGTACATTTCACGATGAGTGCATGGCCCGGTTTTATTTCTTTGATTTCAGAAATATGCGTTCCGAAGGTCGTCTGTATCGCCGGACGTTCTGATGCCGCCGCCACAATTTCATCATCTTGATAATAGAATGCTGGGCGAATTCCATGTTTGTCACGCATCACAAATGCATCTCCATGACCCAACATACCCGCTATCGCAAATCCACCATCAAATTTTTTACTGGAACGACGTAGTAATCGTTGGATATCCAAATGCTCAAAAATCAATTCACTAATTTGCTGATTGGTATATCCTTCTGGTTTGAACCAGTTGAAAAGTCGATGCACTTCATCATCCAAAAAGTGTCCTATTTTTTCTAAAACAGTAACTGTATCAGCCTTAGCTTTTGGGTACTGACCCAAATCAACCAACTCTTGAAAAAGCTCATCAACATTAGTCATGTTGAAATTACCTGCTAAAACGATACTTCTGTTTTTCCAGTTGTTTTGGCGAAGGAAGGGGTGTACCGTTTCTAAACTATTACCTCCATGCGTTCCGTATCGAAGATGACCGAGCAATACCTCACCAGTGTATGGCATGTTTTCTTTTAACCACTCTGGATCTTTCAATAATTTTGGTTCTAATTTATTGAAACGTTCGTAAACATGGGCAAATAAATCTTTCAGTGCATCTGGCTCGCTACTTCTTCGGCGACTGATATATCGCTTTCCGGGTGCCACATCCAATTTGATGGTTGCCAGACCTGCTCCGTCCTGCCCTCTGTTGCGCTGCTTTTGCATCATCAGGTGGAGTTTGTTAAGGCCGTAAAAAGCCGTACCATACTTTTTCTGGTAAAATGAAAGTGGCTTTAATAGCCTTACGAATGCAATTCCACATTCGTGCTTGATTAATTCGCTCATGAAGAAGTAAATCAAAATTAAAATGAGAAATCAAAATCAAAAAACAGACTGATTATCAGTCAATTATGATTTTGAACCTCAGGATCCATTTTCCTTTTTCGTAAAGAAAATTGAAGTTGTGTAAGCCTTTAAAAATTGAAGTTGCAAAAGTAGCTATTTAAAGTTTACTTCAAAACCCTAAATCACGACAAATCTTATCCAAGTTATACCATTTTTTTCCTTTACTAAAGATTGCAGCCTTTTCGGCGGGCATTTGCTCAATTAAAGTTTGATACATTCCCAATCGTTTAATTCTTTTTTTCAAAATGGCTTTTGACTTATTTTCTTCGGCAATCATGCCTGCGTAGATGACGGTGAACCATTTTTTCACTTCAAAAGCATCACTACCATATCCATTTGAAAGTAAGGCTATCAATTCGATAATATTCGTATTCACCTCTTTGGTTGTTCCCTCATAAATTTTCAAAAAATCTGAATAAATCTGTTTTGGGCCATGTACTTTGGAAAGATCCTGCAATCGACCAAAATACTCGGTATCTTTTGGTGCCGATTTGCGGCTTCCTTTTTTACAAACATAAACGCACCAATCATCGAATTTGCCTTTCCCAAATTCGATGTGAACTTCTTCCGAAATTTTAGCGACAAGCCTTTTCATACTCTACAAAATGGTTAAAATAACCGCGTTTAGGACTACTTTCTTTTCAATTTGGTTAAATTGTAAGATTGAAAGTTTAACTTTCGATTGCTAAAAATAAAAACAATGAACAAATTATCCTTCTTCTTGCTGCCTTTGTGGCTCGTCTTCACCTTTCCTATTTCCAACCAAAGTAATTACCACATTGATGATGGGCTCGTTGCCTATTATTCATTTGACAATTGTGATGCGCGCGATGATTCGGGCTTGGGTTCCGACGGCAAAATGTTTGGAACCGTTGAATGTTGGTGCGGCGTAAAAGATGATGGACTTTTGTTGGATGGTAAAAATGATTACATCGAATTTCATGGCTTAGTCAATAAGTATTTCAATACCTCCGACTTTACGATTAGTTTTTATTACCGAACACTTGACCAATCCATTTTTAAACAAAGTTTGATTTCAAAAAGAACAGATTGTACAGAAGAACAAATGTTGGATATTCAAGTTTGGCAAAACAACTTGGATGTTGATTTTCATGAAAATGAATGGAAAGATTATGAAGACTTATCTGTCGATACGCATGGCACGCAATGGTATCATTATACTTTGGTGCGAAAAGGAACAAAAGCCTACTCTTACCTCAACGGAAATTTAATGGTCGAAGCACGTCGATGCAGCGGCGTTGACATTACGAATGATACGCCACTTTCTATCGGCAATAGTCCTTGTATTGGAGGCAGCATTCGCCGATTCAAAGGCGTCATAGATGAGTTACGGGTTTATGATAGAGCACTCCATGTGAAAGAAGTGCTTCAGCTTTATCGTGAAAATCCAATAGAGCAGGCACAGCAGGATTGTTTTAGCTAATCAAGTATTAATTTTAGTTACGCAGAGGCAAAAATAACTAAGGCATAATCCACCAATGCATTACTTGTCTATCCTGAGAAGGACAAGTAACGCTGAACTTATTGCAAAAAAATATCGAATCATTAAATTTGTCTAAGAACCACCTATCTTTGCGCTTTCAAAATAGAATAATCATGTTTGGAGATCTTTTCGGAAATTTAGAAGAACAGCAAAAAGCAGTATCAGAAAAACTTGCAACCCTTAAACTTGAGGCGGAAGCAGGAAATGGTGCTGTAAAAGTCACCTCTGACGGAAATCAGAAAATTTTAAACATTCATATCAATAAAGATGCGCTCGATTGGGATGATAAAGAGCAAGTCGAAGACCTTGTTTTGGAGGCAATAAATCGTGTTTTGGAGCTATCGAAGGACAAAGCAGCAGAGGAGGCACAAAATTTGGTCAAGGATATATTACCACCGGGTATGGGTGGTCTCAAAGATATGTTCGGATAGGATTCTTTTTTTAGAAAATATGAATCCTAAATTACCGTTTATAATTTTGGTTTGAAACATTACAAGCCAATGGTCTTTATTCTGAAATAAAGACTAATCACTCACAAAAAAAATTCTACACCATGATTAAGTGGTTTTCTACAATATTTTTCTTTTTATCATTGACCTTTTCATTTGCTCAAATAGATGTAGGCGTAGAAGCTGATATTCCTTTTGACGACTGTACTGCAGATGATGGAAGAGGTGACCCATCTATAGTTGGTGTCATCAACGGTCAACCTACTTGCGAATGCGGTGTTGTTGGCAAAGCATTACGCCTCGACGGTGTCGGTGACCATATTTTTATTGCTGGCCCTGTCAACGGCGAATTTGATACCCAAGATTTCTCTGTAAGTTTTTATTTCAAGCCTCTGAGTAATACGGGTACACAGACGATACTCAAAAAAGCTGCAACTGATTGTCCAAGTCAAAGTCATTTTGCGGTTAGATACGAACCAAACTCTCGTCGATTGAATATCGAGTTTGTAGAAAACAGTAACAAAATTGCTTCTATTTCTGGTTATCCTTTACCACCAGGCAATTGTTGGCAACATATCGTATTGATTAGACGAAATACAAAAACGATTCTTTACGTAAATGGCCAATTAGCGGCAGAGGTAGGTGCAATTTCTCGCGTAAATCTTACAAATACTGGTATTTTAACTATCGGAGAACCTGTCTGCTCAGCAACTGACCGTTATTTTGAAGGTATGATTGATGAATTAAAAGTGTACAATCGTGCATTGTCCAAAAATGAGGTTGAAGAACTTTACGTTGCTCCTGATAAAATTTTAACGCAAGATCTTCGTGTCTTTTTGGGAGAACAATTTGATGTAGACATTGGAAATACCTGTGCAACTGATTTCAAATGGACTCCTAATGACGGCGTCTTGGACGATACAGATCCTAACTCTCCGATTGCTCCTACAGAGTCAATGACTTACAAATTATCGTTTAGCGAGCCGGGGTGTATTTCATTTGATACTATCCGAGTCGTAGTAATTGATCCTAATGAGCTGGGTTGTGAAAAAGTATTTATGCCAAGTGCTTTCACGCCCAACGATGATAACACCAACGATGTTTATGGAATGAGTAATCCAGAAATATTCACTTTTGGTGGAGCGGATTTGATAAGTTTTGATATTTATGATAGATGGGGCAATCTCGTTTACCAAACCGACAGACCAAAAGAAACATGGAATGGTTTCTACAGAGATCAACCAGTCAACCCAGGTGTTTTTCTTTATAAAATTCGATTCACTTGTGAAGGTGAGGAATTAGTGCAGGCTGGAAGCTTGACGGTGATTAGATAAGAATCAACTTTTTGTTTTTATAAAAGGCGCTAAGGTTTAAGCCACGGATTTACACAGATTTCACGGATTATTTTTTATTCAATCCGTGGAATTCGTGCAAATCCGTGGCTTTTTTTATTTATTAAATGTAGCACAGGCATCCCTGCCTGTGACCGATGTTTTCATGGAATACTCATTATAGAAATAGCTTTTTTTTCAGCCATTCAATATATTTGGAACGCCATCTGAAATACTTGAGATTTCACAGGCAAGGATGCCTGTGCTACTGCACTATCAACTTTCCCGTATGTATCACCGCATTCTTTTCATTTCTAAAATGATAAAAATAGAGACCTTCAGTAACGGCGGAAAAGGAAATATCAATCTGCTCACCTGATTGTACATTGTCTTGCGCTAAAACCAATTGTCCTGAACCATTATACAGTTGTATATCTACACTTTGTAAATCTGAAAAATGAACCGTAAAAGCATCGCTTGCAGGGTTTGGATAAACCAGTACTTCATCCTTTCTCAAACCAATCTCTGTAGCGGAGGTAAGTGGTCGGCAAGGGATGGTATCCCAACAGCCGTTTTTATCTACTTTGAGGAGGAAGGCGCGTTCCTCACGAAGTCCAAATCTCCATTCAAAATTGCCGCTGGCGACAATGCTACCAGAGGAAAGTTCAACTACCTGATTGAGGTCTTGGCTCATAAAACGAACAGGTAGCGAATCAGGAAAAAGAGCAGCCTCTGTACTCCATATCTCTTTGCCTTCTTCATCAAGCCGCATAATCCAAGCATAGCGATTCCGTATTTGGCTGGAGGTTGGAGCAGTTCTTCTTCCTACTGCTACCCACCCCCCTTCTTCAACAGGAGTGATTCTTTCAAAATGACTAACCCCTATCGTATCTGCATATTCATGCTGATGAAGAACATTAAACATAGAATCTCTGATGATGAAAATGGGCTGCATTTTTTTCAATCTATTTCCTTCCGCTTCCATTTTTCGACTAATATGGACATATCTTCCTTTATTGTCGATGTGTAAATCCTCTACGCAACAGTCTTTTATATTAATAGGCCCTTTCCATCTGCTTAATTCAGTTCCAGCACCATCAATAATTGCTATAAATCCACCTGGAGAACCATTTTGAATACCTATTCCATAATTTCCAAATAGAGCAAAAGAATCTGGTGTTATTTGAATAATACCCATTCCTAATTCATCATTTTGAAAGGTTCCAAAAGTTTTTCGCCATAGAAACTTGCCATCTTTGGATATCTTAATTATTATTGGATCTCTATTTAAATTTGATTCCCATTGCATTCTACCAGCCAGCATAAAGCCATCTTCAACTTCAATAATAGATGTAATAAAATCTGCATTACTAGTAGAATCAACATGTTCCATTTCCCAAACAACCTCACCATCATTATCTAATTTTATAAAAAGGTTTGCAAAACCAGGGCTGCGACTTGCCATAAATAAATAGCCAGAATTGTCCGATAAACGAATCAAGTTTCTTGAACGGGGGCTATTCAATAAATAGAGTTCATCTTCCTTATGTTGAAGAACTTTGGTTAGATAGGGATTGCCTAAAGTATCAAATTTTGTGAACAATATTCCACTGATGTTATCTCCGTTAGCGAACTTTAAGCCAGCCATGATTAGCGTATCCTCATGTTCTATTAGGTTGGAATAATAGGCTACTGATGAGGAATCAATGAAGCCAAATTGCGAAAATAGTGGCGTAAAAAATAGGCTTATTATTATTGTATTAAATACTCTCATAAAATAAGGAATAACCCCTCTTCGCCAAATACGAAGAGGGGGTTGTTATTATTTATTTACAATTATTTTACCTGCGGATAACAGTTCTTTAGAGTTAATTAGTTGATAAAAATAAATCCCTGATGGACTCTCTTCTAAATTCCAATTTACTTGATTATTTGAAAAATCGCTATTACTAAATACAATTTTCCCATTGAGATCTCTGATTATCAATGAAAGGTTTGGTTTGGAAGAAGCTATAGTAAATCGAACATAATCATTAGCAGGGTTTGGGAATACCGTTAAAACACCTGGAATTGCATTAAATGTAGGGGTAGGAAAACTATTCCTTTCTTCTATTCCTTCAGATTCATTAATTTCTAATGGATAATGTGCTCCATGAACTGTCAAAATATTCCGAACCCAAGTTTGCGCATTGCCACCAATACTATCCAAATCATAGAGATTAGAAAGTGTCATAGAATCAAGATTATTTAAATCCTTTCCTGTCACCAAATTGAATACGTAATTAAAGTCATTTAGATCAGCACTTTCAATATCAGATAATGTATATTTATCTAAAATATTAGAAAGGGTTTGTGTTGCCATATTCCAATCATTTTGAGCAATAAAAAAATCTGTTATTGATAACTCAGATTGATAATCCTGAAAGCGACTTAGAGCGGCAATTACCTTTCCTTGTTCGTAATTTGAAGTATCATTTAACTCCAATTCAAATATTTGATAAGCAAATTTATCCATTAACGATTTATAGTACTTGCGTCGATTTTGATTTTGTTCAGATGTATTATCTTCTATAGTCTCTAAACTATATTTAGCATTATCATACTTTTGAAGTAATTGTGACACGTTTAATGAATTGTCTTCATTGGAAGAAGAATCAAAATAATTTTGCTCACAATTATTTTCTTCTGACTTAAAAGTGTTTTTTACAAGCCCCCATACTTGATCTGGTGTGTGAGTAAGTGGAGCATCCTCCCAAATGTAATACCTCAACTCCGTATCATAATTACTAGTATTTATATTGATATCCCTTGTTTCATTAAAGGTATTACCAGCGGGTAAATAATCATTTAAAAACTGGTCAAATAAACCTTGATCCCAATCTAAAGAACCAAGATTCGCAACATCAATATCAAATGAATTGTTAGTGTTATCATTACACAAAATCAATAGTCCAGAAGGATCACCATCTAAATCTGGTCCAAAATTAGACCCTTGCACAAATATACCGTGATCTAAAGATTCAAAAGTACACCTTCGAATTTCTTTATAGTTATTACCGGTGCTATCCATTACAATTCCTCGATTGTTTTCAAATATTTTATTGACACCACCACCAATAAAAGAATTTTCTTCACAAGTAAATCCTGCAATATCATCCTCAAATGCGAAGCCAACAGACCTTATTTGCAAAGAACGAGTGCTAATACCTTCTCCTATTTTTACATTATTGAATAATAATTTTCCGCCTGTAACGCCTCTATTCCTTACCCCTACTAAACATTCCGTAAAGTCTGTACTCAATATTTCATAGGGCTTTGCACCTCCTTGAGCATGAACACCATATCCTAAATCTTTAAACTCTGAACGCTTAAATTCATTACAGGGACGAATATTGGTTGTACACAATGGTTTAACTATAAATCTTGAATTATTTGAAAAAATCCCATAACCATATAGCAAAGGATCATTGGCTTTGAAAGATGAAAGATTAGAAAAAGTACACCCACTGAATACTATACCATCTACACCATTCATCCAAACATGTGCATTCAAGTTTCCTATGTGTGGGAAATCATCATTAACTTCAAAGGTACATCCAGTAAAATTTGCAGTATATCTCGCAGGTTGAGTGGGTTTCCAAGGGTAAAAATTTGTAAACGGTGCAAACTCAATACCCGTCTTATTATTAATAAATTTAGCACCTCCACAGAGTATTTGGCCACCGGCGCCATCTGGCCCAAAAAGTTGGACAGCCGTAACAGCATTTTCAATTATACTATTCTCATACATTTGCAATCTTCCTTGTCCTCTTACTCCTCCAATCATTATCTGGGATTTAGTACTATCCCCCCAGACTTCGACACCTTTCCAAATAGATTTAAAACATCCTGAAGTTAACTTACCATACAATTTCAATGTAGCATTTGGTTCAATTATGATTTTACTATCTGAATTAAAGCTAAACACAATATTAGAGTCTATGGTCAATGTAGCTCCTGATTTAATAATCAAATCACCTGAAACATACTCTGAATTGGGCCAAGTAATTGTCTGAGGAATTTCTAAATTATTATTTGTTGGTGAAACAACAACATGGTTTAACTTTGTCTCGATTAAAGTTCTCATTCTATCCCTTTGCCCCAGTGTAAAGGTGGGATCACAATTATTTCCATAATTATAAGACATTAAATTGTCAACAAGAGGACGATATTCTTTTCCAGAGGTGTCCTGAAAGAAGGCTCCAGCAGGACTAAAATAACAACGTGTATCGAGTAGAACATGATTAAAATACTCGATAAAATTACGTTCACAAATTGTATCTCTCCATAACCCATTAGGATCTGCTGGAGTATCTCTAACATAATCACCTGTAGTATCAGCAGCCATGTTATTATATAAATCCGCATCGTCGACGACCAATTCACATAAATTTAAATTATTAGAAGGAGGTCCATGAGTGTTATGGAAAGTATGCCATAAACCTAAACAATGCCCCATCTCATGTGACAAAGTATGATCAAGCAAATTAAGAGGTCCTCTAAGCCATAAAGCAGTACTAGGAATAGGCACCTTGGCTATGCTTTGACCAGCTGTTTCTTCCTTTGGACTAATAAAAATATCAATTCCATCTTCGTGCATAAAGCTTGCTCCTCCATTGAAATCCAAAGAATCATTAAAGAGAAAAAAATCTAACGTGCTACTTAGCCAGTTGTATCCTATTTTTTGATTTAAGCTGTCAATTTCCTTTATTCTTGCATCAGTAATTTCAATAATTTCACAATCATTTTCAAAAAAAATATTGTGAGGAACAAAATCTTGGTAAAGATCATCTAATGCTGCTTGGATATCATCTAATGTTTGTCCTCCAACTCCAGGCGACTCCCTAATTACTGAAACATAAATTTTCAAAAAAATTGGTTCATTTACCCCATCAATTGAGCCTCTTCCGTACACTAATCCTTTTACGGATTCTGGATGATATTCTGTACCACAAAAAGAATCAATAGGGGAAAACACTCAGGCCCAATTGTAATAATTTGACTACAAGTCTCATTTACCATTTGACCATCAATGGTTCCTGTGACCGTCAGAGTCACAACATAAGAACCAGAATTTTGATAAGTCTTAAATGCTTCTCCAATTGTGTTTTGTGATAAGCTAGTTCCATCTCCAAAATCCCAAGAAAAAGTTATAACATTATTTAGTATTACATTAGTAGATAGACAAGAATTAAAATAAATTTCGTTGCAATCGTTATTCAGCAGTGTTGGCCAATAATAAAAATTTGCATAGGTAGTACTATTGCAGCCTTGATACCCTGACGGACATTGTGCAGACAAATTAAAAATAAAAAAACTAAAAATTAATGCGGTCGTAAGCGGTCGTAAGCGGTCGTAAGCAAGATACGATTTCATAATTTAATGTTTTAGCAGCTTCCCAAATAAGGGAAACCTGTTATAGAAAAAAGATTAAAAAGCCAACCTTGTACCTTTTGAGAATTTAGTTCACTATTTCATTACTTCTTACTTGACTTTCATTAGCTTCATTATTTTTATCTGCAAGTATTTATTTCATATAGTTTTCTAAAAAGGATTATTAAATGTAGTCATCATTTGAAAAACAAAAGACTTTCAAGGACATTTTAACATTGTTTACCCAAAAACAAAAAATACACTAATACATAATAGCTGACATTTAAGCTACAGCTTATACTTTTGCTCAATTCGTGCAAATCCGTGGCTTTTTTATTTCTTATCGCACTACTCCAACCTTGTAGCACAGGCATTCCTGCCTGTGACGACCCGAGCGACTTTCACAGGCAGGAATACCTGTGCTACAAATAACTAAAAAGCAGCCAACTGAAAACTTCAGAGGCTGCTTTTTTATATCAAATTTTTATCATTGCCGTTTTATTCCAACCCTTTAACAAAGGTTTTGATTCTATGTTCTCGTTTTAGCTTTTTCGCAACAGCGTTAGCTTCTTTTTTATTTTGAAAGGAAGCGACGGTTACGGACATTAAATTTTTATATCCAAAATCGATCATTCGCACATCGTTGTAACCCAATTTTTGCAAACGTGCTACCATTTTATGAGCATTATCCATGTCC
>CALHBQ010000528.1 GCA_937930815.1 uncultured Saprospiraceae bacterium
TTTATGAAAATCCATCAAAGTATTATCGGAAGCAAATCTTGAAGTCGTTACATTCCGATGCATTGTTTGAATCTTTGAAAGCAAATCAGTTGGGACTTCTGATTTCAGATTGAGTTTATTAATAAACTTTTCATCCCAGTCCTGAACTGCTAATCCATATCTATTTTTGATGAAATTTTGAAGATAGTTCATTTTTTGAAAAATGACTTGTCTTGGGTTTCCTCGTTGGAAATGCAATTTACCGATCGTATCAATGAATTCTAAAGAAGTATTTTCTACCGGCTGAGTGACGGGTATGATTCTTTGGCGACGTTTTGCTCTGAAAATCAAATACAACAATCCTATACCGAGCATCGTGTACCATGCCCACGCCAAGGAGGGTTGACTTAAAATATATTTCAAAGGTGTTTCTTGAAAACCTTGAGGAGATGAAGAGGATTTACCTGTATTAATTTCATTTCTGCGACGGCTTAGACTTTCTGCAATATGATGTTTTACATCCCAATAAATATCGCCGGGCTGTAAGTGGGCCAATACCTTTTCGACATATTCCAGATTTTTTTCTTTGATAATATGAAAATTGGTAAATGCCATTGGCGTAGAATGAAAATAGATCTGTCCATCTCCATAATTGATTTTCATAAAATTCATGCGATCCGAAACCGTCCCAATTTCAACTGGACTGATGAAACTATCACATAGCATGTCGTTGCTAATATAAGTCCACCTATGATCCATTTTTAGTTTACCGTTTCGATAGTATTGCATGGGGTAGCCATCATAATTAGTTAATTCAGGATGACTAAAATCCAGCGTGACTAAGGAGTCGTAAATTTCACTTTCGTATTGAAAATCATTCAGACCCAACATGTAACATGAATGTGGAATCGCTGCAGCCAAAAAATCAAAAGGAATAGATTTACAGGAGAAAAATGCCGTATTTCCATTCTCAACAAAATTGAGCATTTTATTGATTTCTTTTTCTTGATAAAGAAACGCTTGACCAATCATCACATAATTAGAATTGGTTTCTGTTCCATCAAAAACGCGCTCGAAGCTGTGCTCCGCACGAATAAATTCGTTTTCACCAGTATAACTTTCTAATAATTTTTCGAAGAGATCGAGACCGTAAGGTTCTTTACTTTCTAATTCATAGTTTTCGCTCCAATTGAATTTATGTTTCTTTTTTCCACCAAACATGGCAATCAAGCCCAAGAGCAGCAAGACTCCTATGACAACATAAATAATGGATTTGTTTTTTTCATCGCTCATTTCGAAAGTCAAGGTAGGAAGAGCTTTCATAAAATAAAAATCGGGCAGCTTCAAAAAGAAACTGCCCGATAGGATTTATCATTCTTTACCACACGACTGAAGTCGTGGGTTGCTATGCTTACGCCAAGTCTTCTCTAATTTTATTTAAAGCAGAACCTTTTCTTACCCACTCGATTTGAGCTTTGTTGTAAGTATGGTTTACATCAAATTCTTCCGCTGTACCATCTGAGTGCCGCAATCTAATAGTTAACGGCTTACCCGGAGCCATATCGTTAAAACCAACGATATCAACATAATCATCTTGACGAACTTTGTCATAATCAGCTGGGTTAGCAAAAGTCAATGCTAACATTCCTTGCTTCTTCAAGTTCGTTTCGTGGATACGGGCGAATGATTTTACAATCACTGCGTGTACACCCAAGAATCTTGGCTCCATCGCAGCATGCTCACGAGAAGAACCTTCACCAAGATTTTCTTCACCGAAAACTACTGAACCAATTCCATGGTCGCGGTAGTAGCTCGCTACGTCTGGTGCTTTGCCATATTTCTTCGTTTCAATATTTAAAATATTGTTGGTCTCGCCATTGAAAGCAGAAATTGCTCCGATGTAACAGTTATTTGAAATATTTTCTAAATGTCCTCTGAATTTCAACCATGGCCCTGCCATTGAGATGTGGTCAGTGGTACATTTTCCTTTTGCTTTTACCCAAACTCTCATGCGTTGCAATTGTGCATGCGTGATTTTTTCGAAAGGCTTCAACAATTGTAAACGGTCAGATTTTGGATTGACACTTAAGTCAACACCACTACCATCTGCCATTGGTGCAATGAATCCTGCATCTTTTACATCAAATCCATTTGGAGGCAACTCCACACCTGTTGGCGGATCGAGTTTTACTTGCTCTCCATTTTCATTCGTCAACGTATCTGTCAACGGATTGAAAAGCATACTACCAGAAATTGCCATTGCTGTTACAATCTCAGGAGAAGCAACGAATCCATGTGTATTTGGATTACCGTCATTTCTTTTCGCAAAGTTTCTATTGAAAGAAGTAAGAATGGAATTTTTGCGGTCTGGGTCATCTGTATGGCGCGCCCACTGACCGATACATGGCCCACATGCGTTTGCTAAAACAACGCCGCCCATTTTCTCAAAATCATTCAATAATCCATCACGCTCAACTGTAAATCTGATTTGCTCAGAACCCGGTGTTACCGTAAATTCAGATTTTACTTTTAAGTTTTTATCAACTGCTTGGCGTGCCAAAGAAGCTGCTCTATCCAAATCTTCGTAAGAAGAGTTTGTACATGAACCAATCAAGCCTACTTCCAAAACTGGTGGGTAATTGTTATCCTTTACTGCTTTTGCGAATTCAGAAATTGGCCAAGCCAAATCTGGTGTATAGGGACCATTAATATGTGGCTCCAACGTTGAAAGGTCGACTTCGATAACTCTATCGAAGTATTTTTCTGGATTTGCATATACTTCTGGATCACCTGTCAAGTGCTCTGCAACTTTATCTGCTGCTTCAACTACATCTGCTCTGCCAGTTGCTTTCAAGTAACGTCTCATCGACTCATCGTAACCAAAAGTCGAAGTCGTTGCTCCGATTTCAGCACCCATGTTTCCGATGGTTCCTTTACCTGTACATGATAAGGATTCAGCTCCAGGGCCGAAATATTCAACAACAGCACCTGTTCCTCCTTTTACTGTAAGGATACCAGCTACTTTCAGAATCACATCTTTTGAAGAAGTCCAACCGTTTAGTTTACCAGTTAACTTCACACCAATTACTTTTGGCTGCTTCAATTCCCAAGGCATACCTGCCATCACATCCACTGCATCAGCTCCACCTACTCCGATGGCAATCATCCCAAGACCTGCACCATTGGGTGTGTGCGAATCGGTTCCAATCATCATACCACCTGGGAAAGCATAATTTTCCAAAACGATTTGGTGAATGATACCTGCTCCTGGTTTCCAGAAACCTAATCCAAATTTATTCGAAACATCTCTTAAGAAATCATAAACTTCCGAATTGACATCGTTAGCAATTGCTAAATCTTCGTCTGCTCCAACTTTCGCCTGTATCAAGTGATCACAGTGAACAGTAGAAGGAACTGCTGCCGTTTTACGCCCTGCCATCATGAATTGTAATAATGCCATCTGCGCTGTCGCATCTTGCATCGCAACTCTATCTGGTTGAAAAAATACATATGCACCTGCACGTTCGTAATCTTCCAACGGAGATTCAGGGTGTAAGTGACTGAAAAGGATCTTTTCAGTAAGCGTTAAAGGTCGGCCTAATTTTGCTCGGATTTTTTCGATTTTACCCGGAAGGTCGGCGTAGACCTTCTTTATCATATCAATGTCAAATGCCATGATCGTTATGATTTATTTTGGTTGGAAATTAGTTTTGAAAAAGTAATCGAACTTATGACGGTCACTTTCCCAAAAGTTAACGAATAAGTGCCTCTAAGGTTCTATTTAAGCTGCAAATGTA
>CALHBQ010000529.1 GCA_937930815.1 uncultured Saprospiraceae bacterium
ACTGTTGTCCATCGCTTACAAACTGGAACAGGAGGACGTTCATCTTTTACGATAACCGTCATGTCCATTGTAGAGCTATTTCCACACTCATCGGTAACGAGATAGGTTACGATATTGACTCCTTGATTAAGCCCAGGTGCAGGTACTTGGCCTCCATTTCCATTAATAATTCCAGAAGGAGTCATTATTAAAACCGTATATGAAGAACAATCATTTACCAATGCTCTTGGCAAGTGTGGACGAGCAGTACAAGAACTATTATTATCAATTACTGCATCAAAAAGCGTTGGCGTTTTAACCAATGGTTTTGTCAAATCTGTCAATTTAACCAATTGATTACAGCTCCAAAGAATTGTATTAGAAGCACAACAATCAATAACCCTCCAAGAACGAATAATCTTTACAGACGCGCCACAGCTTGTCGCTAAAGTATCATCTCTAAAAGTCGCTTTTATATTACAAATGAAATCAGTTGTATTATCTAAAGAGAATATCTTTCCTCCAACCGTAATCGTAGGATAGCCTGTATTGGTAGGATGTAAATCATAAGTTTTACCATAGACACATTCTTCGATAAAGTCAGGCGGGCACACAGGTGTGGTGGTTGTAATATTTACAGTTTTTACAGAAATTTTTTGAACACAACTGGAAGTGTTACCATTCATATCCGTTGCGAGCCAATTTCTATTTATGACTTTTGTTAAGCTATTATTACAGTCAAAATTTTCTACATCATCAAAATATACAATTTGTACATCTTGGCAATCTTGAAAATTCGGATCAGGCACATCTCCCAATTCAGAATAAGGAAGCGGATTTTCAACGCAGTAAATCGTTTCATCACTACAATTGAAAATAGCAGGGCCACCTTTGTCTTCTACATATAAATCTCCCCAACAACTATTACCTGTACGAGGATCTCTTACCATTACGGTAATCGTCTGCCCCACATGGGCAGTCGTGATAGTTGTTTCTCCAGTTGCTTTTATGAATGTCTCAAATACATCGTAACATCCATATGATCCTAAAAGAAGCATAGAAGAATGCAATTCTGACTGACAATCTAAATCAATAGAAAGCTGACTATATGATTGACAAGATAATGTGCTTGAGTATGCTTGAAATTCATTTACTGTTACTGTAAATCTACAAGTGTCTGCAAGGAAACCATCTGATGCGATGTACATCAAATTATTTACTCCCATCGGAAAGAAAGAACCAGAAACAAGTCCAGTCGTATCTAATTTTATAACCGTAGGCGTTCCACAATTATCGGTTGCTAATACATCGTTAAAAGTGACTTCTTCTCCACAAAGGCCAGGGCCTAAATCAATTGTTTGATTTGCTGGACAAAATGTAATGACAGGTACTTCGTTGTCTGTCACGATGACCGTTGTATTACAAGTTGCGTTATTGCCAAGAGAATCTGTTACCGTAAGGGTAACCGTATTGGAACCTAAGTCATCACAAGTAAAGACTCCTGCTGACATTGCTAAAGTCTCTATTCCACAATATGGAGCAGCACTCGCGCTATCTAAATCGGAAGGTGAGATATTAGTAATTGTATTTGAAACTTGATCCAGCTGAATAGTGATAGTATCAAAACAATTAGCTGTTGGTGCAGGAAAATCAGTAAAAGGATTTACGAACTTAACTCCTGTTCCAGAAGTAACTGCCACATCAGAACCAAATCGATAAACAATACCATTGTTTACAACAGCACCACCAGTGATTGAATTACTGGTAAAATGACGAACTGTTGAACAAGGTGTATTTGTTAAGGTACCATTATTTGAAAAAGTAGCTCCAAAATCGTTTGTTAATAAATCGCAATTTGTGAAAGAACCAATATTTGTAATGCTTCCTCCTGCAAAATAAAAATTAGCGTTATTTTTTATTGACGCATCATTTACGATTGTTCCGGTTGACTGAACATTGAAGCTCGTATTGTTTACAAGGTCCCCATTTATATTGTTAAAAGTACCTCCAGATTCAAAATTCGCATTGTTGATGACGACTCCAGGTTGAGTGACTGAACCATTATCAAACGAAGAACCTGAACCATTGGTATATGTCCGGTTATTTGTAAGTGTTCCTAAATTTTTAAACGTGTTGGAAGTAATAAAATTCCCATTGTTCTCTATAATATTATTGTTCTCAACAACATTATAATTATAGAAAATACCTGCACTACCTACTATGAAATTGCCTACATTACTCACAATGAATGTTCCATTCGGGCCAAAATTTGTGAAACTTGTAGATTGCAAAGTTACAGCGGAACCAATGATTACTTGACCAAAGTTTCGGACGGCGTAATTAATTGTAGTAGGTGATGCAATGATTGGAAAAAATCCACCTGTACCAGTAGGTGTAGCTGGAATAGTTGCTGGATTTAAAGTTGTAGGAAGTCCAGCAGACCAGTTAGTGGCATTGAACCAATCGGTGTCGGTTGCGCCCGTCCAGGTCGTTTGTGCAGATAAGTGAATAGTACAGAGTAACAGGCCTATCCATAGTAAGGATAACAGTCTCATGGGAATAAGTTTTGCGTTAAAGAAAATTCGTTTTGTGCCGTAGCACAAAGTGTGTAACTGTAGGAAACGTGGTAGGCAAGGAAAGATGGATCTATCGTAGATCTATCTTAGGAAATTTTTTTATAGGAATTGAAAACGCTAAGAGAAGAGAAATTGGAAAGGAATTCTTTGTAGCATATTTAGAACCTTTCAAAAAGCGTCTTACGGTTATATTAAATGTAAAAACCATGCCATAAATACCTTTTTTTTAGCTGGTCTCTGAAAAA
>CALHBQ010000530.1 GCA_937930815.1 uncultured Saprospiraceae bacterium
ACTGGCGCAAATGAAAAAACAAAATGGTGGTCATTGAGCGGAGGAGGAACTTCTTCTGCTACGCCACAAATTGCAGCAGCAGCGGCACTGTGGATTCAACGTTTTAGAAAAGAATTAGATGAGGCTGGTATCTCAGGTACATGGAAGCAAGTGGAAGCAGTGCGTCATGGACTTTTTAAATCAGCATATTTAGGTGGATTCGATGAAGCGGCAAAATACTTTGGCAACGGTTGTCTCAAAGCAGCAGATGCATTGGATGCTAAATTTTTTCCAAAAGAATCTGACTTAATAAAAGCACTAGAAGCAAACGTTTTTATGCCAATTCTAAAAGTATTTTTTGGTGGAAGAAGAGGCATGCCAACTCATCCTGGTATGGTCGATATGTATGCAACGGAATTGATTCAGTTGGCACATCATAACCCAGAGCTTCAAGCAATTTTAAATTCAAATATGACTGAAGAAGATGTTCGTGAACGTAAAAATATGCCTGATATGGATACTTTTATGGAATTGCGATCTGCTTTAGTTGAGGCAGGTGCTTCGAAGCATTTGTTGAATTATATGGGGGTTCGAAATTTATAATTTGCAAAGAATTGAAAATTTTTATAAATTAAAACAAGATGAATCTTGATGAAAAAGATATAGAATTTGGTTTTTGGTCAATTGAGAGAAGGAAACCATTAGATCTTCATTTTGATGATGAAAGGATTTATACGAATAAGAGCTTTGGCCTTGTTTTTTATAATGAACATGACAGGAGTAAAGAAATAAAGGAATGGAATAAAAAATTAGCAGAACTTGATAGTGTTGAATATTTATGGACTTATCATAAATTGAGTCAGCATACCTTCGAAATTATTACGCAAATGAAAAATATTCGTGGGCTTAACATCAAATGGAGTTCAGTAAAAGATATTTCTACGATTAATAATCTGATGGAATTGCAATATTTAAACTTGGGGCTGTCTTCAAGTATTGAAAGTATTCAACCGATTAGTTCAATGAAAATGTTACTGACGTTTGAATCAGAAGGGTTGCGAAAAGTAAAAGAATGGGATTCTATTTCAGAATTAACTCAACTTGAAGGTTTAGGAATAAGTGGCGGAATGTATAAATCTCTAAAGTTAGATTCAATTCAGTTTCTTAGCACATTAAAAAACTTGAGGTATCTATTTTTGATTGCAACAAGAATAGTCGACAAAAACCTAAAGCCATTGGAGGTGCTGCATCAACTTGAATGTTTAAGATTAGCAAATGAATGGAAAGAAAGTCAATTTGAAAAGCTGAGAATTATGCTTCCCAATTTAAAGTATGGAAATGTAGCGAACGATAAGCTAACAGTAAAATTGAATGAAATATTTAAAAAAAAATAGCTGAATCCTCTACGATCTCGAAGAAGCAATCAACAATTCCAAACTGGTAGATTTAATACCAAAACGCTTCCCAATATAATCGTTGACCAAAGAACCTTTATAGGCATAAACGCCATGCCGCAAACCAAAATGCTCCAAAAGTAATTTTTCAACACCACCCATATCTGCTGCATCCATAAAAATGGAAGTCATGATATTACTCATGGAAACAGAGGCAGTTCGTGAATATTTTGAAGCGATATTCGGAACACAATAATGAACGATGTCATGTTTGACGAACGTTGGTCTATCTAATGAAGTGATTTCTGAGGTTTCGAAACAACCACCTTGATCAATACTCACATCAACAATTACAGAGCCTTTTTTCATTTTCATAACTAAATCCTCCGTCACTAACATTGGCGTCCGGCCTTCAGTTGAATGAATTGCTCCAATCACTACATCAGCAGTTTTTAATTGTCGTTCGAGGTAAATTGGATTGATGGAAGAGGTGTACAATTTTCTTCCAACCTGATCTTGTAGCCTTTTGAGTTTATAAATATTATTATCAAAAACTCGAATATCGGCACCCAACCCCATTGCGGTACGTATAGCATATTCCGCAACCATTCCTGCACCTAAAATAACGACTTTGGCAGGTGGAACTCCTGAGATTCCTCCCAGTAAGACGCCCTTGCCTTTTGCCAACAGCTCAGCGGCTGTAAGCATAGAAGCCATGCCTGCTAATTCACTCGCAATTCTTACAATTGGAAAGTAACCAGAGTCATCTTGAATGTACTCCATCGCAAGTGCGATGACGCGCTTTTCCTTTAATTTATTGATATATTCTGCAGAAAGTAGCGGCAAGTGAAGTGGCGAAATCAGTATTTGATTTGGACGCATCAACTCAACTTCTTCGAGGGTAGGAGGAGCGACTTTTAAAATGATTTCAGCTTGATAAACATCTTTTCGGCTAAAAACAATTTCTGCACCTGCTTCCGAAAAGTCATTATCTGTGAAATTAGATTTGATACCTGCCTGAGATTCAATCAATACTCTAAAACCAGCTCCAACCAAAGTTTTAATTGTAATCGGAACTAAAGCAACTCTATTTTCTTGAAGAATGCTTTCGCGCGGCACCCCAATAAATAACTTTTGGCTATCCTTATTAACCTCAAGCAATTGCTCTTGAGTGCTGTATTGCCCCTGCATCAAAGATTGGGGAATGTGGATGCGCTTTTTCTCGTCGCTCATACAGGTTTAAACTAGTTTTTTAGTTGGGATGAGTTGAAAATACTCGTCTTCCTTACAAAAATAAAATTTTTCGACTGGAATCAGGCAGTAATTCAAATTGAATTGTAATTACGTCTTCTGGAGCAATTGGTTTGATAATTTCCGGCCATTCAATAAAACAATAATCATCATTGTACAAATAGTCCTCAATCCCAATATTAATCGCTTCATCGATATCTTTCAAACGATACAAATCAATATGATTTATCAATTTTTCTGCTCCTGATTCATCAAGATAAGCATATTCATTGATTATCGAATAGGTTGGACTGGAAACCATTTCTTTTACTTTGAATTTTTCGCAAATCGCTTTTGTAAAAGTGGTTTTACCCGCTCCTAAATCTCCAATTAGAAAAAATTTCTTTCGATCAACAGCGAACTTTAGTAATTGATCTACTAATGCTGGCAACTCTTCCGGCGTTTTGATAATAAATTCCATAATAGTGCAAAAATAAAGAGCGGAAGCGACTTCTGTCACTTCCGCTTCCTACAATTTTAAAACTAACCTATATTTTTCTCAGGAGTCAGGTGTCAGGGTTGGCTTCGCCAACTATCAGGTGTCAGGCAATCAAGTGGTGAGCGCACCTGACTCCTGAAGAGAAACGGAGTTTCTCCTGACCCCTGACTCCTAAAAATTCATCATATAACCTGCATTCAGGCTGACGCCTCTATTTTTAATTTTTTCGTTAAAAACTGGAATGTCATATAGTTCTGTAAATCCGAACTGGTAACGTGCATCCATGAATAATTTCCCAGAAGGAATTTTTACTTCCGCTCCACCTCCGACGATTCCTGCTACTTCAAATTTTTCGTATCCAATTTTTCCGAGATCTAAATCTTGGTCTAAAATATCAAATTCAAGAATTGCCTTAGCAGTGGTTCTTAGTTGACCATCAATTGCGTATCCAACAGAAGGACCAGCAATGAGGTATCCTTTCATTTTGTCATCTCCCATTTTTCCTTTGAATAATAAAGGAACTTCCAAGTAGCTAAATTTAGATCTGACAATCACGCCAACTGGTAATGGAATATTAAATAATTCGAAATCCATTCCTTCGTCCAATTTGAAGCCTTTTTGAGTGTAAGACAATTCAGGTTGAATCGCAAAATGATTTCCTATTTCTAACTCCGACACTAAACCAATATTAAGTCCTTTCAATTGTTTGAAATCAGGCGTAAGCGCATCCAAAGCATCCGTTTCGGATATATCGTTGAAGTTGATACCCGTTTTGATTCCTACGCTAAACTGAGCAATTGCCAAATTGGTAACTAAGAAAAGTGCTGCTGCGATTAAGATTCTTAAATTCTTCATGACTTATTGATTTAGAGTGATAAAATCTATTCTTTACAGAATAACTGTGTGATGTCAGAAGAGCGGTAAGAATCTGTTAAGAGATTTTTGGATTTGTTATCGTTTTAATAAAAAAAACAAATAGTTTAATCCTACAGAGTGTCTAATTTGTAAAAAGAAATTTTTTCAGTTTATGTATTAGAAAGAAATTTCTCACTTTTTATTCAAAGCTTTGCAAAAAGAAATAATGTAAAAACAGGATTTTATTTCTTGGGTACATTGATATAATTAGAGCTCTAATTAATCTCAACATAAGATGAAACAACTAATTCTTTTATCAATTTTTGTATTAATTACAGCATTGAGTTGTGAAAAACCTCATCCCACTGTTAATCCTGATTATTTAGACGATCATACTCAGGTTGAAGGATTGGTTTATGTATTAAACTCCAATGAGCCTCTACAAAATGCTGAAGTGATTTTGGAAGAATGTGTAGGGGAGTTTTTGGGTGGTTCGAGTTGCTATAATGAAGATACTGCATATACGAATTTGCTTGGTGTTTATTCATTTGATTTTATTCATGAAACTTCTACTGATGGTATAAGTGGTTATTCATATGAAGTAAAAGCAGTTAAAGAAAATTATTATCCTAATAGTATTACCATAAGGCACGGTTGGGTAAATAGAGATAAGAATATTGAATTGACTCCCATTTCCTGGCTCAAACTTCATGTACGAAACATTGACCCATTTGATGAAAATGACGAAGTAAGTTTTCGTGGACGTCTCAATAATGGCGGTGGCGGAACTCGTCTCATTGGCCAGAAAGTTGACGAAAAATTTCTTATTGATGTGCCCGGTGATCAAGCGTTACCAGTCACTTGGTATGTAGAAAAAGATGGAGAAGGAACTCAGTTTTGGGATACATTGATGGTTGCTCCTCATGATACCTTAGCGTATCAGATTCTTTATTGATAAAGCAATTCAGCCGATAGATCGAATATTGATTATTTTTTTCCTATTGAATCACGAATTGATTCCATTTTATCCATTAATTCGCGGATAGCAATTTTATAAAAAAACGCCAACCTGAATAAATCAGACTGGCGTTCTCGGTTATAGGATTTCAAAAAAACGTTTATGCACGCATTCTATGCGCAGCTTCATACATCTGCATCAATTTCTTTCTCGCGAAAAAGATTCTGCTTTTGATTGTTCCAAGAGGTGCATCTAATTGCTCCGCGATTTCATCGTACTTATAACCTTTATAAGCCATCCAAAATGGACGCTTGAAATCTTCGGGCAATTTGCTCACCATGTGGAGCATATCTTTATATGCAATATTAGTGGCTCCTTCGTTTTCGATTACTTTATCTCCAGAGTTGATATAATAGTCATTAGGTGTTTGGTCCAAAATCGTATTACGTCTTTTCTTTTTGCGATAATTATTGATAAATAAGTTTCGCATGATGGTAACTGACCAGGCTTTGAAATTGGTACCCTGTTTAAATTTATCGGTATTTGACAATACTTTAAAAGCAGTGTCTTGATATAAATCCTCTGCATCGGTACTGTTTCCTGCCAGACTCATCGCAAAAGCTCTTAATGAAGGGGTAATATCCTCTAATTGTTTTTGAATGGTAGGTAACATTGTTTACAAATTTTATGGTGATAAATATTTTTTGTAAATATTTTTTACAAATTTACAAACGATAAACGGTTTTTGCAAACAAAATTTACTTTTATAGCGTTTTTAAGAAAGAATTAAGACATAATTAACGATAAGGATTACAATTAAACTTTTTTGATTTTGGCAATGTTATTGAATTTGTCAAAAAAGCGTAACTTTATCTAAAGAAGAAACGTTTTCATCGAAAATATGTCAATTTTAAAAATGGAACAGCAGGAACTTGTAAATATGTTTAACACACTACACCTTCCGGGCAACATCCGCCACTTGCGTAAAAGCCAGAGCTGGAGCCAAGAAGACTTGGGCAAAAGGGTTGGACTTAATCGAGGTAACATTGCTTCGTACGAAAATGGAACTGCTGAGCCTAAAATTTGCAGTTTGATGAAAATCGCTGATTTGTTTAAAATCAGAATGATTGATTTAGTACTTAAGGATATAACAGAGCCAGTTACTTTTAATATGGCGATGACTAGTTTTCAACAACAAAGTCAAAGAGATAAAACAGTACTTGATAATCAACATGAGATTGCTGCCGAAATTGAGAAAGTAATAGAGAGTTTACATAATTGCCATGCATTCAAAATCAAATCTATAGATGAGAATGCTCCTCGCGAACTAAAAGCGATGGCACATAGTTTTGAAGAACTTTATAGTGTAACCAAGCAATTACTTGACAATCATCAAAAATTACTTGATTTTGTCCACTGCCGATTAGAAAATAAAGGCAATTGTTAAAAAAAGAACGATTTAAGTAACCGATTTTCGCCCAATACAAAAGAACATGTCTCACATCCTCCAACGATACGCTAACCTGCTTGTCAACTATTGTGTAGAAATTAAGAAAGGAGAAAAGTTGTTTGTACGAACAACTACTTTGGCCGAACCGCTCGTGAGAGAGGTTTATCGTGCTGCTATCAAAGCAGGCGCAATTGTGGAGGTAGAAATGGCCTTTCGTGAGCAAAACAGAATTTTAATAAACGAAGGCGGTGAAGAACAATTGAAATATCCTTCCATGCAATACAAAAAAGCAATGGAGGAGTTTGATGGCTACATTTATATTCGTGCGCCTTTCAATTTGAGAGAAGATCAAAATAATAATAGTAAGAATGCTTCTATTCGCAGTCAAGCAATGAAGCCAATTTCCCAAACCTATTTTGAAAGAACGGCAACTCGCGACCTGAAAAGGAACCTTTGTCAGTACCCAACTCAGGCTGCTGCGCAAAACGCTGGAATGTCATTGGAGGAATACGAAAATTTTGTTTTCAATGCTTGCCGCTTATTTGATGAAGACCCAATTGAAAGTTGGTTGGGTGTGCGTAAACATCAACAAGGAATTGTAGATGTTTTGAACAAAAGAGAGACTATTCGATATAGAAACGAGCATTTTGATATAACCTTTTCTACCAGAGGACGTAAATGGATTAATTCAGATGGTCAAACAAATATGCCATCTGGTGAGGTTTATACTTCTCCCGTTGAAGATTCAGTGAATGGAACGATTCATTTTGATTTTCCTGGAGTCTATATGGGACATGAGGTGGAAGATGTAACCCTTTGGGTAAATGACGGTCTAATTGAAAAATGGGAGGCTAAAAAGGGTCAACTATTTCTTGATAAGATTTTTGAAATAGAAGGAACGCGTAGATTTGGAGAAGCGGCGATAGGAACCAATTTCAATATCAATAAGTTGACAAAGAATATTCTTTTTGATGAAAAAATTGGTGGCTCAGTTCACATGGCAATTGGACAATCTTATTTGCAATGTGGTGGAAAAAACCAATCCTCAATTCACTGGGATATGATAGCAGGGATGATGAAAAATGGAGAAATCTACGCAGATGATGAGAAAATTTACGAAAGAGGTAAATTTTTATTCCTATAATAAATTACAATTTTTAATATTATTCAGATAAAACGTTGAAAATTGCTTATTTTTGCGCAAAACACTGAAGGGCAGAAAAAGTAATCTTCAGTTGTAGTAATCTAAAAGAAAAAAAAACCACAGTGGGCTTTAAACGAAATTATTCTATTCTTGAGGTAAAGTACGGTAACCTCTATGGGGGCTTCCCAAATTTCTTTGCTATTGCAGAGATTTCTATCGTTGTTTTCGAACCCGATACCAATCGAATTTTTGTAGAAACATTTACAAATCAGGCAGACATCGACTATGTTAGTGTCACGGCTAGAACCGATGAGTTAGGGCATACCATTGAGCGTGTCAAGGAAGTAGTAAACATGCGTACTGGTAGAACCAAACCATTTGATGAAGCGCATCAATTGGATGAAAATGAGATCCAACGATTATTCTTTAAAATACGTCCTGGTCAAAACGCTATCAGAAGTTTCATGCTTAAGAATTTCCGAAAATACGGAATTCAGTCGTTGATGACTTTTGATGGTAGAAGAGATGTTTTCCTTTGCGAAAAATCTGGCGTTAACTTCAGTCGTATCGAAATCATTGATTTACAACGTGATTTAAATTCAGAAACAAACTATTTGTTCTCTCTTAATAAATTGGCAGTTGTTAGTGGTTTTAGGTTGGAAGGTTCTTATTTACGTTCTAATAACTTGGAATACTGGTTGCACCCAATTGCTGCAAAGCAAATGTATCCAGGTAGTGCTGCTTGGGATGCTGCAAGATTACTGATGGTTAATCAGGAATATCAAATGCATCACAGTGATTTCCTTTTGAAAGCACAGTTAGTCCTTAATAAAATACAACAGAAGAAAGGTAGCTAAAATTCTTTCTTTTTAAATAGACACAAAAGCGGTAAATCATTGGTAAACAATGGCTTACCGCTTTTCATTTTTAACTCGGCAGCAAATTTGCATTTAACAGGTGTTCACGATCTTTTTTTTTGAAAAACCTCGTTTTTTTGAAAATTGTAAGATTTAACAAATAACTTAGCAAACTATATATTTGGTTTTAGGACAATACGTAAACATATAAACATCAAATACTTAACTTTCAAATTGTCTATTAATCAAAAGAAAAACTCTATTTGGTCATGAAAAGTAACGGAAATGGAAATTTAGAATTAGGCGAAATCTCAACTATCAGAAATATCTTGATGGGCGAGGAAATGTCTAATGTGAATCATTCTATTAAAAATATAGAATCGAAGCTCAAATCTATGGAAAGCAATTTTTCTAAAAAATTGGACTCTGTAGAAAAGCATTACGAAGAGCGTTTGAATAAAATGAAAGACGCTTACGAAGCAAAAATTGCAGCGCTTGAAGAAGAGCTAACAACAAAATCAACTGCCATTGAGCAGAAAATCGTCACTGTTAAAAATGACGACAGGAAGTTACTGTCTGATTTGTTCGCTCAAGTTAGTGAGCAATTGAAGAATAGTTAATATCTAAACCTTAGATCATGACAACTTCTCCAGAAAATTTGGATAACAAAGAAAAATTGGCTCAACTCAAACGCATCTTGCTAAAAGATGACAGAGAGGAGTTGGTTGAACTTCGAAAAGCGCTGGAGGAGAAGGAAGCATCACTGAAAGATAGTGTTGCTCCGATGATTGAAGAACACATAGAATTTCTAAAGAAAAATTATCCAGACGAATTTAAAATAGCTGTTGATAAGCAGATAGAAACCAAAATTCGTGATTCGCAAGAAGAATTGATTGCAGTGATTTATCCAGCTTTGGGTATAATGGTGAAAAAATATGTTGCTCACCAAATGGCATTGATGAGAGAAGGCATTGATGAGAAAATTAATAAAAAAGGTCCAATCGGTTGGTTCAAAAGAAAAGTGCTGGGAATCAAAGGAAGTGATTGGGTAATAGCTGAAGAAGGTGTTCCGATAGTTGAAGGGATTTATGTCATTGAAAAGAATTCAGGAATATTGATAAGTAGTGCTTCTGGTGCAGATACAATGGATGAAGATTTGATGGCCGGAATGTTGACTGCCATTCGCTCTTTTGCCGAAGATGCATTTATGAAAGGAGAGCAGAAAGTAGATACTATTGAATATGATCGACTTTCGATATTTGTGCAATCATATCCGACCTTTTACATTGCCGTTTCGTTAAATGGAAAAATGACACAAGGTGATAAATCTAAATTGAGTGATAATTTACTTGAATTCGTCAATCAAGATTTGAACCGTGATGTTATGATGGATAATGATTCGAAAGAATTAATTATTAGAAAAAAATTGACGGATCGATTCTTGGTCGAACCAGTATCTCAATCGGTAAAGTCAATTGAATAAATTTCAAATTCCGATAATTTACATTTTAAAAAAATGATAAAGAAAAAAGTAATACTAACAGGTAGTTTTGGAGTGGGGAAAACCTCTCTTTTCAACCGGTTTGTTTATAGCAAATTTGATGAAAAGTATCTGACTACGATCGGTGTAAAAGTGGATAAAAAGTCACTTACTATCGAAGGTAAAGAAGTGACACTTTTGCTTTGGGATATTGCTGGAGAAATTTCTCAAGACAAAGTTCCCAACTCATATTTTTTAGAATCAAGCGCCATTATTTATGTTTTTGATTTGACTCGACCTTCCACCTATGCCAATATGGAATTTGATTTAACTCATTTGGAAAAAATGGTTCCAGGGGTATTGGTGAAAATTGTCGCGAATAAAAAAGATTTAGTTACCGACGAAGAATTAGAAAAGGTGTTGAAAGAGGTCAATAAATTTCCTGATGTTATTACCAGTGCAAAAACTGGTGAGAATGTTGAAAACCTATTTGTTGACATTGCTAAATCTCTAATCTCCAATGCAGTTTAATAATAAATTAAAAGACAGGCAGCTCATCCTCTTAGATGAGCAAGGTTGTATTATCGCAAGTTGCGATTCGATATTCTCTACTTTAGAAATGAGGGATGAACCTGTTTTTAAAGATTTTCCTCTAGTCGAAAGTATTTTTGATATAGCAAAAAAAATGAAGCTTAATGAACCGAAGTTGAGATTCTCAAAAATCGAAACGACTTTTAAAGAGTTAAACGGCTTTTACGATTTTACTTTTGTAAAAACTGATATCGATCATCGAAGACCAATACTTTGGACAATTTTGGACTACACGAGATTATATGAAGATTATCACAGAACACAACAAAATCGCCAAGAAATAGCAATTGCAAAAGAACTACTCAGAGAACAATCATAAATCAAATCCAATATCCTTTCTAAAATATTTCCCTTCAAAATTCACCTTTTCCGCGTTTTCTAAAGATTGAGCAACGGCTGATTTAAAGTCATCTCCAAAAGAAGTGAGCGCCATTACTCGTCCACCATTCGTAACTAAATTCCCTTCCGAATTTTTGGTGCCAGCATGGAAAACGATGCTGTTTTCAACGGCTTCAATTCCCGTCATTACTTTTCCTTTTTCATACTTTTCTGGATATCCCCCTGAAACCAACATCACTGCCGCAGCTGTTTGTGGTTCCAATTGGATTGAAATGTCATTGAGCTTTCCATCAAACAAACTGTCTAAAAGTTCTACTAAATCATTTTTTAATCGAGGCAAAACGACTTCCGTTTCAGGGTCGCCCATTCTGCAATTATATTCAATTACATAAGGTTCATTGTCTACACTTATTAGGCCGATAAAAATAAAACCTTTGTAATCAATTCCTCGACTTTGGATTTCGGCCATGGTTGGTTTGATGATGCGCTCATCTACTTTTTGCATCATCGCATCATTGACAAATGGGGGAGGAGAGATGGCGCCCATGCCGCCAGTATTTAGCCCAGTGTCTGCTTCTCCGATTTTTTTATAATCTTTTGCGATAGGTAGCACTTTATAATCTTTCCCATCTGTCAAAACGAAAACTGAAAATTCTATTCCTGATAAAAATTGCTCGATAACCACCTTTTCACTTGCTGCTCCGAATTTACCACTCAACATTTGTTGAAGTTCTTCTTTTGCTTCTTCGATTGATGGTGAAATGACCACCCCTTTTCCAGCAGCTAAGCCGTCTGCCTTTAATACGATTGGAGGCGTTTGCGTTGATATGTAATTCAATCCTTCTTGGAAGGATTCAGGTGTAAACTCTCTGTATGCTGCCGTCGGAATATTCTGAGCTGCCATGAATACTTTTCCATAAGCTTTACTTCCTTCCAGTTTTGCTCCTTCTTGCGATGGCCCAACCACTTTGATGTGTTGTAAATTAGCATCGTTTTTAAAATGATCGACAATTCCTTTTACTAGTGGATCTTCTGGCCCGACCATCACCATGTCTATCTTTTTGAAAAGGCAGTAACTGCTAACTTCCTTAAAATCATTTGGATTCAATTTTACATTTCTACCATGCTGTGAAGTACCTGCATTTCCAGGAGCAATAAAAAGTGCTTCACAAAGCGGACTCTGGGAAATTTTCCAAGCAAATGCATGTTCACGACCACCTGAACCAAGGAGCAAAATTCTCATAATAAGCAGAGGATTGAGAGAGTTAAGAGAGAGTGAGAGGATTGAGAGTGTGAGAAAAGAGCGTTCTCAAACTCTCACACTCTCAATCCTCTTTCATTCTCTATAAAAAAGGACAAAAGTAAAATTTATTCTGATTGATATTTTATTTCACCTCCAACCATTGTAAATAAAACTTTAGTTTTTAAAATTTCTTCTTCTGGGCAATTGATTAAATCATTGGAAAGCAAAACTAAATCAGCATATTTCCCAGGCGTAATACTTCCTTTTTTATCTTCTTGAAAAGCTGCGTAAGCATTGGCCATGGTATAGGAATAAATCCCTTCTTCGCGAGACATCGCTTGTTCAGTGAAAAACTCAAAACCATTATCTGCTCTCTTTCGAGTGACAGAGGCATAAAAACTTTCAATTGCGCTGATGTCTTCTACTGGAGCATCTGTTCCATTCGACACAACAGCACCACTTTTAAGTAGTGATTTCCAGGCATAAGCTCCTTCTTTAGAACGTTCTTCTCCAAGACGTTTTACAACGAAAGGTGCATCAGAGGTACAGTGAACACCTTGCATGGCAGCGACTACCCCTAATTTTTCGAATCGAGGAATATCTTCAACATGTAAGTGTTGTGCATGTTCCATTCGCCATCTTAGGTTTTTTATTTCTGGTGATTTTTTAGAAAGATTTTCAATAATATCGAGAACTTCTCGATTGCCTCGGTCGCCAATTGCATGTACACACATCTGCATTTTTTTAGCGAGACACATATCTGCAATTTTGGCCACCTCTTCAACTGAGGTTGTATTTTGGCCTACAAACCCAGGTTTGTCGTCATAAGGCTCAAGCAGCCATGCACCGTAAGAACCCAGTGCGCCATCCAATTCTGTTTTTACTGCTTTGCAAGTAAAAAATCCATTACCTACATCAACCTTTGGAAACTCATTTAAATACTTTTTTAAATCTTCAGAACCATGTCTCAACATTGCCCACATTCTTAAATCTAATTCACCCGCTTTGGCCAACCGCTCATATTGAGCAAGTTCTTCGTAAGAACTGAGGAAGTCAGCATTTGGAGTTGTGCCTGCATCTTGAAAAGAAGTGATTCCGTTTTCCAAACATTTTTGTTGAGCCAATTTGACTCCTTTCAACCAGAGCTTTTCAATTTCTTTTTTAGAAAGTTTGGAAAGGTGATCTTGGTAAATATTGAGAATAGATTTCATTGCTCGTTCCTCAAACATTCCGATTGCATTTCCTTTTATATCGCGGACAATTTCGCCACCGGATGGGTTTGGTGTTTCTTTAGAAATGCTTGCTAAGTCCATCGCTTTTTTGTTTGCCAGCAATCCATGCCCACTTGCATGTCGAAGCACTACAGGGTTGTTCGGAGACACTTCCGACAACGCATCATGATAAGGGTAACCATGTACATTTTGAATCGGAGTCGAATCCCACTTTTCTTGATGCCATCCGCGGCCTTCAATCCATTCGCCGGGCTTGGCTGTTTTGGCAGCTTCTGCGACCATGGCGACTATTTCTTCCCAACTTTTAGTTTTTAAGAAATTTAATTGAAGGAGACTTTTTCCAAGGCCAGAGAAATGACCATGACCTTCTATAAAACCAGGCATCAAGAAATGACCTTCTAAGTTAATCATTTTAGTATTAGAACTGGATAGTTCTTTCATTTCTTCGTTTGTACCTATTTTTAAAATAAGTCCATTTTTGATTGCAACTGACTGAACAACAGGACGTTGTGAGTCAACGGTATAAATGTTTCCGTTGGATAAAATCACATCTGCTTTCTTATCGTCATTTTGACACGAGAACAAAAAGCATATTGAAATTAGAAAAAGGAAGAAGCGCTGGAGTGATGTCATTGATATTTGATTTTGCGTTGAATTAGCAAAGTTAAAATTAGATCTCAACTATGAAACACTCAGTTTTTGTATTAAAAAATTACATATTTTTTTGACAAGAATTTTTTATTACTTTTTTCTAAAATGAAACCTCTAAAAATTTTGTTAAAAAAACCATTTTCAGTTTCTTTGGAATTCCAAAAAAATAACATGTAGAACTGGGGTATTTTATTTTAAAATTAAAATGCTCGTTTCAAAATCAGACACTCAATGAGCTCCTACCAACGCAGATTTATCTTTGTAGATTTTAATAACCTAAAAGAAGTTAAGTTCAAGAAACTTGACAAGATCTGTGATAAGGTGTTTATATTTATTAACTCTGATGAAGAAAATATTCCTTTCGATTTAGTATTGCATTTGCAGAAGATGGGTAAGTCCGTCAAATGGATTGTCGTGAAGCCAACCGAGCAGGGTGAAATGAACTATGTGATGAGTTTTATGATGGGACGTTTGCACCAGAAAATTGATGAAATTATTGAGTTTGCTGTTTTGTCCAATGATCCTGCTTTTGACTCGGTAGTCGCTTTTATTAATTCTTCAGGAAGAAGCTGTCTGCGTGTGAAACGTGATAAACTGACCAAAGAGAAAAAGAAAATTCATGATCAACCAGCTCCTGCCCAGATTAGTTTTGAAGAGGAGATAATAGAAGAAGAAAATAGTAGCGTAGAGTTTAATAATGTTGGTGCTGGACAACCCAAAGCGGGCTATATCGCTCAAGAAGAGGAAGAAGCTATTGAGCGAAGTGCTGAGAATACTATCAATCGATTGATACGTTCTGGAAACCGACCATCTGATGTCGGAATGTTGAAAGACTATATTATTACAAATAACCACGGGTTGATTTTTAATAATAATGCCGTAGATAAAGTGATTAAAAAACTCGAAACCTCTCAAGAAATTGAGGTAAGTGATGAGGAAGTAGTTTATCATTTTTAAGACTTCATCAAAAATAATTGTAAACTTTTCGATGGTTGTTGCGTCCTCAAATTGGGGTATCGTGTCATTTTGGACTTTCCAAAACTGGTAAATTCATTTTGAATCACTATTTTCGACCCTAAGAAGTTTTTTAATAGCTTCTAATGTTTTTAATAAAATCAAAAAATATGCAAGAGGAAATTGATATGCTCTACGATATTGCTAAAGAAAGTATGGATAAAGCAATTTCGCATTTAGGAGCTGAACTCACAAAAATTCGTACTGGAAAAGCAAGTACTTCATTGGTTAGTGGTTTGACGGTAGATTATTACGGCTCTCCAACGCCACTAAGTCAAGTAGCAAACGTAGGTACGGCTGATGCCAAAACCATAACTATTCAACCTTGGGAAAAAAGCTTGATTTCTGCCATTGAGAAATCTATTTTTGAAGCTAACCTTGGTTTAACTCCACAAAATGATGGAGAGATGGTCAGGTTGGTTATTCCGCCATTGACAGAAGAGCGCCGAAAAGATTTGGTAAAAAAGGCAAAATCTTTGGGTGAAGATGGAAAAGTGACCGTCAGAGGTGCCAGACAAAAAGCAATGGATGGCATTAAAAAAGCAGTCAAAGATGGTTATCCTGAAGATCAAGGAAAACGAGCAGAACACAATGTTCAGGAAATGACCAATGGCTTCGGTAAAAAAATAGAAGAGATTCTTAAACAGAAAGAGGAGGATATCATGACCGTTTAAAAATAGGTCAAATAACTACTAATAAAAAACTGAGTACTGCTTGATTGCGGTACTCAGTTTTTTTTGTTTTGAAAAGGAAGATTAGAATTTTACCCTGCAACTCCCTGCATTAGCAATGCACAGACAATCGCAAAATAAGTCCCCAACGCATACCCCAAAACCGCAAGCAATACTCCAACAGGTGCCAACGCTGGGCTAAATGCAGAAGCCACAATCGGCGCAGAAGCTGCACCTCCGATATTCGCCTGACTACCAACCGCAACAAAGAAAAACGGCGCTTTGATTAACCATGCAACGAAGAGCAACAAACTCACATGCACTAACATCCAAACAATTCCGATGGCGAATAAACCGAGGTTTGCCCAAACTTCTCCTAAGTCCATTTTCATACCGATAGTTGCTACCAAAATGTAGATAAAAACAGATCCCCAACGAGAAGCACCAACACCTTCTAAGGCACGTAAACGGGTGAATGAAATAGCAATTCCTAAAGTAGTGACAATCACAATTAACCAAAAGAAATGAGACATTAACGAGTGTAAATTAGCGGAGGCTAAAGATGCTCTCATGCCATCAGTTAAAAGCGTTTTGGTAATAAAATCCGCTCCGAAGTGTGCAAAAGCAACTCCTCCAAAAGCGACTGCCATCAAAATAAATGAATCAGTCGTGGTTGGGATTTTACTAACCTTTGCCTGATAATTTTCCATATTGGTTTTCAATATTTCGATAGAAGAGTTATCGGCCTTGAGGCGACGGTCGATTTTATCGCTCACGTTGGCTCCATATAAAAGGAAGCCCATCCAAATATTAGCAACCACTACATCAACGATTATCATGGTGGCAAATAAGTTGTCACCTACTTCAAAAATCTCTTTCATCGCTGTCTGGTTGGCGCCCCCACCAATCCAACTACCAGCAACGGTAGCGAGCCCTCGCCACAATTCGTCTGATGAAACTGGGATGATATTCGGAGCAATATTTTCAACAACCAATAAAGCGACTGGCCCACCAATCACAACGCCAATCGTCGCAGTGATGAACATGATCAATGCTTTCGGGCCGAGATTCCAAACTGATTTTAAATCAATACTCAAGCAAAGTAATATCAAACTGGCAGGTAGCAAATACCTCGATGCAACGAAATACAATTGCGAATGCCCTTCAAACTGTTTGGTGCCTTCAACTCCGTTATCTCCAATCCAAGTTTGCATTTCGTTGTAAGAAAGTCCGTTCGGAACGGTGAGTCCCAAGTCAGCGATATATTTTAATAGGGCAGAACTATCATACCAATGTGCTGAAATTAAACCCAACGGCCAGTGAAGTATCGCGGGTAAAAAATAGCACAACAATAGTGCAGGGATATAGGTATAGAATTTTTTCCAGCCAGCGCTATCACTTCCTGATGTCTTGAAAACGAATGCCAATACGAGCATCAAAAGTCCTAATACGACGGCGTCGTTAGTAAAAATTGGTTCCATGTTATGTTTTGAATTTTGTTGATGTGAAGGTAGAAGTTTCTTGTGTAGTTTAAAAACGGTTTTTTAAACAAGAGAAAAAGTTTTGATTTGGCTTAAAGTGGGTTCAAAAAGGTAGTTTAAGCCAGATTGATTCTTTGATTTGGCTTAAAGTGCCTATTTTTACGTAGTTAAAGCCAAATCAAAAGTATATGAATGTATTAATCGGCAGAAAAAAAGAGGTAAAAAGGTTAGAAGAACACTTAAATTCCCGAAAATCGGAGTTTGTTGCTGTTTATGGAAGACGACGAGTTGGCAAAACTTTTCTAATAAGAAAGGCATTTGAAAATAATTTTGCTTTTCAGATGACAGGGCTTGCTCGTAGCACTCGTAAAAAACAACTCGCCCAATTTCATGCAGCACTTATTTCTTATGCACCTGCTGATTTTGATTTTGAACCTGCCGATGACTGGTTTTCTGCTTTTCGATTATTAATCGGGATGCTCGAAAAATCTGAAAACACTGAAAAAAAAGTCATCTTTTTTGATGAGCTGCCATGGTTGGATACTCGAAACTCTGATTTTATTTCTGGTTTAGAACATTTTTGGAATAGTTGGGCAAGTTCTCGGGATGATATTTTATTGGTCGTTTGCGGATCGGCTGCTTCTTGGATGCTTAATAATCTCATAAAAAACACAGGAGGACTGCATAATCGAGTAACTGATCGAATTAAATTGGAACCCTTGACATTATCTGAAACGGAGGCCTTTTTAAAGTATAAAAACGCTTCTTACAACCGTTATCAGATATTGATCTTGTATATGGTTTTTGGTGGTATTCCTTTTTATTTAGATTTTCTAAAATCGGGAATGAGCGCCATGCAAAACATCAATCAATTGTGTTTTGAACGCAACGCTCCTATGCGATTGGAGTACGAAAATCTGTATGCCTCTTTATTTAAAAAACATGAAAGACACGTTGCGATTGTTGAGGCACTCGCAACAAAAGGAAAAGGTCTAACGCGTACAGAAATTTCTAAACTTTCAGGATTGCCCAACGGAGGTGGTTTGACTCGAATTTTAAATGAATTGGAAGAAAGTAGTTTTATTAGAAAGTACCAGTCTTTTGGTAAAAAAAATAAAAATAACCTTTATCAGTTGATTGATCTTTATTCTCTTTTTTATCTCCGATTTATTTTGAAAACAAGTGAGGACGATGATAATTTTTGGATAAATGCCGTGGAATCTCCAGCATTTTATACTTGGGCTGGTTATGCTTTTGAAATGGTTTGTTTACACCACATTCCACAAATCAAAAAGGCACTCGGTATCAGCGGAGTTCAAACTTCTGTTGCAGCATGGTTCTCTCCTGAGAGTCAAATTGATTTATTAATTGATAGAAAAGATCAAGTTATCAACATTTGTGAAATGAAATTCTCGGTCCATCCTTTTTCAATTGATAAAAAATATGAAGCGGTTCTTCGTAATAAATTAGGGAGCTTTAAAACTGCTACTGGAACTGATAAAGCGCTTTTTCTTACTACGATTTCTACTTATGGATTGGCGCAAAACAAATACTCAGGAATGGTTCAGAATGATTTACAAATGGATGTTTTGTTTGAAAAGTAAGTGGTGTTATTAGTGTTCTTTAACTAACACTTCACCACCCCTTCCTGATTAATCCGCGAAACATACAAATCACTCTCGATCTTATTATCAGAAAAGACTTTTTGCATGGCATTGGCTGCATTTTCAGCAACAAAAGTATTGGGACTTAAAGCAAAAATAGAAGGGCCCGCACCAGAAATACTGCAACCAAAAGCACCTTGAGCAAGTGCCGCATCTTTTACTTCTTGAAAGTGAGGAATCAGTTTCGCACGTTGTGGTTCGATAACGACATCTTGCATGCATTGACTCATTAGCTCAAAGTCAGCATTGTGGCAAGCGATGATGAAACTTGCAAGGTTTGCACTTTGCTGTACCATGTTTTTCAAAGAAACAGTTTCAGAAAGAATGTTTCGAGAATCTTTCGTTAGAATCTCGATGTGTGGATAAATGACGGTGGCCATCAACTCTTTTGGTGCCATGATTCGATGAACGGAATTTTCATTTCTACTAAAAATAATCCCTCCAATCAATGACGGCGCGACATTGTCTGCGTGGCGCGAACCAGAAGCCAACGCTTCTCCATCCAACGCAAAAGGCAAAAGCGCTCTCTTTTCTAAAGGGTTATTCAATAACATATTGACTGCGAAAGCACCTGCAACGGCACTTGCGGCACTACTCCCTAAACCAGATCCAAAAGGCATTTTTTTATGGATTTGCATATCAAGTCCCATATCTTCGAGACCGAGATGTTTGAGGACACTTAATGCAGCCAGACCTGCGGTATTTTTTTCTACTTCGTAAGGAAGTCTCCCTTTTGCTCCCGTGATTTTTGTAATTCGAAGACCTTTTCTATCGCTTGGCGTTAAGATGATTTCATCACCTGGACGCTCTAAAGCCAAACCTAAAGTATCAAATCCTACAATGCAATTTCCTACCGAAGCAGGCGCGAAAACTTTTATTCCTGTCATACCCAAAGTCGATTTACGGATGACGGGAGACGAATGACGGACGGAAAAGTCTGTCCGTCATTCGTCTTTCGTTCGTCGTCGTTCGTTTAGAGCTTGTTTAAAGCTCTATCAATTGGCTACAAGTGGCAAATTTTATTCTGAATTTCGTTAAAAAGCCTCGTCGATGCTAAGGCATCGCCTACGTTTTTTGCCTCATTCAAAACAAAATTTTCTCACTTTCACTCAATTATAGAACTTTAAACAAGCTCTTATAATGAATTTCCTATTCTAACTATTTCTGCAAAAACGCCAGCAGCGGTCACTTCGGCACCTGCACCAGGGCCTGTAATTACCAACGGACGTTCTTTGTATCTTCCTGTTGTGAAAACGACCATATTATCACTTCCACTCAACGTTGCGAACGGACTATTTTTCTCCACTTCTTCCAATCCAATCGTCGCTTTTCCGTTTTCTAACTTGGCAATCATGCGGAGCAATTTGCCTTTTTTATCGGCAGCTTGTCGCATCTTTTCCATGTTACCATCCTCGTTTTTCAACTCTTTGAAAAAAGCGGGAATTGACTTTGCATCCATCACTTTTTTCGGAAGAATAGAATTGATTTTCACATCTTCCGGTTCGAGTGCAATGCCCGTTTCTCGCGCAAGGATAACAATTTTACGTCGTACATCGAAACCGCTTAAATCTTCGCGTGGGTCAGGTTCGGTGAAGCCTTTTTCTTTGGCTTCAGTTACGATGTCTGAGAACTTTCGACTTCCGTCAAAATTATTAAAAATAAAAGATAGCGAACCACTCAATACTCCTTCAATTTTTAAAATACGATCACCGCTCATATTCAAATCATTGAGCGTCGTGATGATGGGTAAACCTGCACCAACATTCGTTTCGTACATGAATTTCACTCCTCGTTTTTCAGCAATATTTTTCAATCGTTGATATTGAAGATAGGCGGATGAAGTGGCAATTTTATTGGGTGTAGAAATCGAGATGCTACTATCCAAAATCCGTTCATAAAACTTGGTAATGCCTTCGTGAGCTGTATTGTCGATAAAAATAGAGTTGGACATATTCATATCCACGACCATTTCTTCAACGTATTGAGCGAGGTTGGCTTTTTTGTCAGATGCATCAAGTTGATCTTTCCAGTTTTCTAAATCAATGCCTTGCCAGTCGAGTAGCATTTTTTTAGAGTTGGAAAGTCCGACTACTTTTACTTCTATATTTTGTTCTTTTTTCAAATACTCAGTATGTTCTTTGATTTGGCGAATCAATGTTCCACCAATCAAACCCACACCGACCATGAAAATGTGAAGTGATTTTACATCAGAAAGGAAGAAGGTCTCGTGCATCGCATTCAATGCTTTTATCTCATCTGATTTTGGAATCACGACAGAGATATTCAACTCCGAAGAGCCTTGAGCGATGGCCACGACATTGATACCATTATTACCCAACGACTGAAATAATTTGCCAGAAATCCCTGGTTGATAACGCATGTTTTCGCCGATGATCGCAACGATAGAAAGGTCGTCTTCGACTTTCACTTTGTTGATTACACCGCGTTCGATTTCGAATTCAAATTCTTTTTCGACGACTTTTTTCGCTTTCGCGGAATGAGCAGGTGCGACTGAAAAACTAATTGATGCCTCAGAAGAACCTTGGGTAATCAAAATGATATTGATACCTGCTTGAGCGATTGCTGAAAACAAACGACTCGCCGTCCCAGTCACGCCAAACATCCCACTTCCCGAAAGGGTCAACAAAGAAATATTTCCAATAGAAGAAATTCCTTTAATCGGCCGATCAGTGCCATTTGAATCAGAAGAAATCAATGTTCCAGGATGATCTGGGTTGAAAGTATTTTTGGTAACGAGGGGAATATTCTTTTTTAACGCTGGCTGTAAAGTTGGCGGATAAATCACTTTCGCACCAAAATGCGCCATCTCCATCGCTTCCGCGTAACTCATTTTTGGAATTGTAAAAGCGCGTTTTACTTTTCTTGGGTCAGCGGTCAAAACGCCATCTACGTCTGTCCAGATTTCAATGATTTTTGCATCTAAACCTGCTGCCAATAAAGCAGCGGTATAATCTGAACCACCGCGACCAAGTGTTGTGGTTAATCCATTTTTGGTAGAAGCAATAAAACCTGTAACCACTTGTACCTCTGGATTTTTATCGAAATGATTGGCAATTTCTTTATAAGTCTTTTTGAAGTTGACTTTGGCTGAGCCGAAATTTTTATCTGTTTTGATCACCTTTCGAGCATCGAGGTAATTTGCTCTAACGCCTTCTTGCGTCAGATATTTCGAAATGATAAACGAAGAATTTCGCTCTCCAAAACTCAATACATAATCCATCGTGCGTGGTGACGCTTCTCTTACGAGAAAAATTCCATGCAGCAAATCATGCAGCGTTTCGTGGTTTTCTTTGAGTTCTCTCAAAACCTCTTTTCGCAAATCACCTTTCAGCAGTTTTTTGACTGTTTCTTCGTGGCGTTGGCGAAATTCATTGAACTTTTCACCGTAGCATTTTTCTCCGCTGGAAGCGCGTCGCGCCATTTCAATCAAAGAATCTGTCACGCCGCCAAAAGCAGAGAAGACCACTGCGAATTTTTCGCCTTTCTTATAATAAGATTTGAGTATCTCTGCTAATTGCTTGATACGCTCCGGTTTACCAACCGAAGAACCACCGAATTTTAATACTTTCATGGAGAGAGAGCTTGAAAAATATATTATAAATTTTTTAACTATGAGAGTGCAAACTTATTGCCAAATGGGGAGAGATGAAAGTATGTGGACAAGTTTTTGATTTAAAAACGCATTATTTATATTTATCATTTGTTTTAATGATGAAGTTGTTTAAAGTTTCATTTCAAACTGCAAATTCACGCTTTAGAAACCTGAGATCAGCTTTTTAAAGAGCCATAGCGATGCTATGACTATTTAAAAACCGAATTTCAGAACTCTAAATCCTGAATTTTCGCTTCTGAACTAAAACTTTAAACAACTTCAATAAATCAGTGGCATGAAACTTAAGATTACAATTTTTATCCTCTTTAATTTTAGTATCCTTTTTAGCCAGAACGAATGGAATTTTGGATACATAGGTCAATTCACTACATCGCCAAGAGATATTTCTATCGATAAGGAGGGGAATGTATTGGTTGGAGGTTATCATCTGGGAGCAGATCGAACCAATTTTTTATTAAATGTAAATATTGAAAACGGAGATTCTTTGAATAATGCTATTTGCAAAAGTGGTGTTTTATGTGATATGAGAAACGATATATTGCATGTAGCAACAAGTAATGATGGCGAGACGTTTGTTGCGGGAAATCTTTCAAGAGGAGAGGCTGATTATGTTGCGAAATTGAAAAACACTGAGAGTTTAGATGTTGATTGGATAAGAGATGATCTATTGGCTCAAGAGATTCATGATATTGATGAATTAATCGCAATTCCAGATGGAGTGATCATCATTGCTCGGCTATCTGATTTTCGGCATACATTAATAAAGTTTGATTTTAGCGGGAATATTATTTGGACTAAACAAATAAATGTTACTCCTATCAGTGCTCCATTAGATGAGTCAATGTTGATATCCTTGCCAGACAATAGCATAGTCATTTGGTACAAAAATGGTGATCGCCATTTTATGAGTAGAATAACAAGTGATGGCCAAACGATTTGGGAAGAGCAAGTCAATAGTGGAATTGTTAGCTTAACTGTAAATAATGCAGGTGAAATTATTTCTGTTGAATCGGCACAAAGATTTGATCCTCCTTTTTTAATAAAAAAATACTCGATCGAAACTGGGACAGCTATCACCTTGAGTACAGATTGTCAGGCGAAAGGAGCAAGAAAAATTATATCAAATCAAAATGGCGAATTGTTTGTCGGAGGGACCTATAGAGATGCAACAACAAATGAAGATGGATTAGAATTGACTAAATTAGATTCAGAAGGTAATTTCATTTGGCGAGAAACATTTTTGGAGCCTTCTTATGAAGACGCTTTTAAAGATATGGCAGTCTCAAAATCAGGGCAAGTCGTCATCTTAAGTACTCGTTCTTATCCAGATGTTTTTAATCAAAGAGATGCATCATTAATTTCCGTTAACGGTAACAAAACCTCTACCTCAACTAAATCAATTGAACAAAGAAAAGCCGCAAACATTTTCCCTAACCCAGTAAACAATGAAATTACAGTTGAATTTTTCGATGGATTTTTTGATTCCGGATATCAAATATTTGATATTCATGGTCAGTTGATTCAGAAAGGGGATTTGGAATTTCAGAAACAAGAAATCGATATTTCAGTTTTCAACTCAGGTGTCTATTTTATTAGAATAATAAATGAAAATGGTCGTTTTCAAACCCAAAAATTGATCAAAACCTAAATAAAAACGAATCCCAACTCACTGAGTTGGGATTCGTTTTATATTCTTATCGAGTCGTATAATTCACTTTCGGTTCTTTCAGTTTATTAATGGCTTTTCTTGCCTTTTCAGGTGCCATCAATTCTAAACCTGAACGTGCTACCCAATAACCTGGTTTAACTTTTTGTTTCAAGTAGTAGGTTTTTCCTTTTTGCACATCAATGGTAAAAAAATCTTTGTTCTCTGGACTGGAACTTGTGATTTGAATTTTGCCCTCCTTTTCTACCTCCCAGGCAATATAGCTTTTTGGGCCGAGTCTTCCGACCAATTCTCCATCTTGATAGATTTTCATTGGAACCGCAGTCGCTAAAATTGACTTTCGAACAATAAAGATTTTGGCGTTTTCTTCATTCGGTGATAAATCTGTTAATTTTGAATACTGAGTGGTGGCAACACAAGAGGTTAAGAATAACCCCAAGAAGATAGCATGGAATACTTTCATAATTGAAAAGTTTTTTTGAAAAATAATAATAGAACAATTTCTATTGGTAGGTAAAAGTCTGCTATCTATATCTTTTGGTTGTATTTGAATTTTAAATTTTGGTGCGGGACTGTTTGTCTATTCGTAAACTTGGTTTAAACGGAAATGAAGTGCAGTAAAGCAACTTTAACTTTTGTAAGCCCAATCGCTTAAGTCTTTTTGAATCCATTATCACTCAGAAGTATAAAAAGCTAAAATGGCTAATAAAGGTATTAGAGCAAAGAAGCCTGCTGTTATTTTAAGCCAAAGAGGACTTTTTTCTTTTACGATTGATTGGTATAGGTATTCAGTCAAAAAATACCCGCCAATAGCTGCGACTATTCCTGCTAAAATAGCGGCAGTAGTGGCACTTGCTAAAAGGCTAAAAGCAAAAGCTGCCCCCAAGAAAATCAGTGTTGAGCCAAACATTGTTACTCCAAAAATCAATAGAATACCAACGAGTGTTTTATTAATAGCTTTTCTTTTTAACCACTTTTTTATGGAGATTTTCTTTTTTGAAAAGTGGTTTTTAAATCGTTGCCAGCGATTTAGTTTTTTCTTGGATTGAGATTTCGTAACTGTTTTTTGAACTTGAATAGTAGTTGTCTTAATTGCTACCGCCTCTGAAGGATTCAAAAGACAAATCGTGAAGATTAAAAAGTAAAAGGCTTTCATCGTTTTGAAAATTAAGAGATTATTTCCATCCCAACACCGCTCTCATTTTGTGGTAGATTTCGGTATTGTCATAAATACCCGTAAAAGTTTCTGCTCCAGGGCCAAATGCAAAAACAGGAATCATCGTCGCTGTATGCCTTCTGGCCGTATATTCTATTTTTAGGTCTTTGAATTTTTTGCCGGTGTTTACTGCCAATCCGCCGCATTCGTGGTCACCTGTTACGACGACTAAGGTCTCTTTGTCTCTCATGGCAAAATCTAAAATTCGAACAATCGTTTTATCAAAGTCCTCCATTTCACCCAAAAACTTTACGGTATTGTTTGCATGAAGCGCCCAGTCAATTTGAGAACCCTCGATCATTAGCAAAAAGCCTTTATCACTTTTTTGTTTTAAAAAATTAGCAGCTAAAACCCCTGCTTCTGGTAGGTAGGTCCTTCCATCCAAAGCATAAAACGGATCATTGTCAGATGTAAACCAAACGATTTTATCTTTTTGTGAAAGTTGTTTTTTATTGGGTTTCGTTCGTGTTAGGAAGTAGCCTTTATCTTTTAGTTTCTTTCTTTTTGTATTACTAATTTTTTCTGTGGATGAAAAGTATTTTTCACCACCACCAATCATGATGTCAAAATCGCAATCGGTCAAGTTTTCGGCAAGAGCGTCATAATTACCGCGTAGTACATTATGTCCATAAAGCACGGCAGGGGTAGCGTGCACTACAGTTGAGGTTACCGCAAACCCAGCTTTATAACCTCGGTCTTTTCCTTCCTCAAAAAACGATTGAACAGGCGTTGCGTCGGGCAACACTCCAACCATTGTGTTATTCGTCTTATGACCACTCAACATGGCAGTACCCGAAGCTGCGGAATCGGTAACTAAATTATCGGAAGAGTGGGTCTTTTGAAAACCGATGTGCTTGAACCATTCGAAATATGAATGATTTTTATTTTCATAATTATGCGCCGAAATTTGGTTTACTCCCATCCCATCGCCAATCAACAAAATGATATTTTTAGGGGTAGGGGATTTAGGTTCCTCTATTATATTGGCTGATACTTGTTGCCTATATGAAAAAGCAAGCACTGCAAGCACGATTAAAATGAAATGACTAGCCTTCCAAATTTTACTATTATCCAAATCTTTGATTTGTTCGTTAAGTTTTATCAGGTTTTCGGTTTGACCGATAAAGATGGGAAATTTTAGTAATCAATCTTTATTTGAGGAACGATAAAATAATAAGTAGTCATTTTTGAGTGGTATTTTTTCGATTATTCTTCGTTGCGAAAAACCTTTTAGTTCACCGCTCCTAAGCTTTAAAATTCAATAGAAAGTTCTTGATCAGATCATTGAATTTTCCTCCTTCTCCAAAAAGAAAAGAAACTTCTACTGGCAAAACCATGATTGGAATTTTGTTTTGAATCAGAAATTGACGGTGCAATTCGAGCCGCATGGCATCTTTTTCTGTAGTAAGAATGACTTTTTTAGGAGAGTCAATTTTGTCAAATGTTTCTTTGAGGCGACCGATATCATGCGCCTTGAAATAGTGGTGATCTTCAAATGCTAAAACCTTTACAGAGTTAACCAAAGGTTTTAAATTGTTGAGCAAATAATCGGTATTGGCAATAGCACAAATGACCAAAACATCCCAATCTTTATCAATCTGAAATCGCTGGGACCAATTGAACATGTAGTATGGATAACCATAATTGTAGCGAGAGAAAAATATTTTTTGATGTGGAAAAGGTTTGATTTCCTGAATCATTTTTTCTTTTCCTTCCTCGGTCAAATCATGCGGACATTTTGAAATAACAATCACATTTGCTCGCTCATAAGAAGAACGCCACTCGCGCAGTCGTCCCGAAGGCAGGAGGTAATCTTTCGTAAAAGGCTTTTCGTATTCAGTTAATAAAATATTCAGTCCTGGATTGACAGATAAATGCTGGAAAGCATCGTCCAATAAAATCGCTTGCGTTTCAGGATGGTTTTGCATCAATTTAGGAATCGCGTAAGAGCGATCTTCACCTACTGTCACCAAAATGTCTTGAAACTTTCGAGCATATTGCAATGGCTCATCACCCGATTGTTCCGCGTTGAAATTTGGTTTTATTTCTAAATAGCCTTTTGTTTTTCGTTGATAACCTCTGCTCAATGTCGCGACTTCAAGGTAATCTTTTAGCAAGCGAATTAAGTATTCGATGTGAGGTGTTTTGCCGGTGCCGCCTATTGATAAATTTCCAACAGAAATAACTGGAACATTGAAAGTGATGCCTTTTAATAGCCCATTTCGATACAAAAAGTCACGAATACTGATGCCTATTCCATAAAGGAAAGAAATAGGGGCAAGCAATATTTTTATAAGTGTATTTTGTACCATGACTTTTAAGACTCTGTGAACCTCTGTGCCTCCTCTGTGAACCTCTGTGTCCCAGTTTTCCACGATAAATTGGGACACAGAGACACACGGAGAAGCACAGAGCTACACAGAGAGATTTTAATTCTTCTCATCAAACTCCGCAACAATCTGAATCATCAATTGCACATCTTCAAAAAACTCTCGGATGAGGTCAAAACTGACATTCGATTGAAAAATAAATGGTTCCATCAAATCTTTATGCTCAGTTACGGCAATATAAATTTCTCTTCCTAAAATCGACATGTAAATTTCCTTACCCGTTCGATGGCGAAAATCTACAATTGCCTCCTGCATTTCAGGAGAAAGCAACCTTCTAAATGGAGCATCATCTGTTGCATAAGTCAAAAACGCCTCAGAATACATTTGGTTGCTTAGATAATCATCAACGCTTCTTCCTCCAAGTCGATTAAATTGCTTGATAGAACGAGTTAAGTATTGTCGAAACTCCTTTGGCAAAATAAGTATCGAACCTTTAACCTCATAATTGAGGGTCGCATGCATGAAAACGCCCCTGAAAACATAATTGAGCCGACTCCTTACTTTTGAAAATTCGCGAACTTTTAATTCACACATTTTGAACGGAAGTTCGCCCAACTGACCTTCGATGTAATCTTCTCCTTTGTATTCGTCAGCAGTAGTGACAAATATTTTACTACCTAAAAATTCTTTTTTGGAAATGAATTTTTCTTCCTCATATTTCAGCGTTCCATAATTCACATCATTGTCCATGAAGTCCAAGACCAAGTTCATAACATTGGGTTTGAACGTACTTCTGAATTGTTGAAACTGATAAACCAGATAAGTCATGTAAAAACCAACTGGAATTAAAAGAAACAGGGTCACTGTCAAGATATCTAAAAAGACACTTAGCCCCATTAGCACAACTAAAAATAAAATGGACAAAAAGAATAAACGCAATAAACGCCCACGCTTCTTTTCCATTCTCATCAATTCAGGATGAATGGTATGGTTGTAAAAAATCCGAAATTCTTCGAGTTTGTGTGGTGACATTAGATATTTCTCATATTAGAAGAGGTCAAATTTGTGAAAAATAAATTAAATCAAAGGTCAAACAACCATTTTCAGTGGAAATACCCTCTTTGTTTATGAAGAAATATGCTATTTTTTAAATAATACTATTAATTTTGCGCCCTTATGAAAAAAACCTTGGTAAATTGGTTGGTTTTCGGTCTTTTGATAATCCTATCTGCAACTGCTTGCAAAACGGAATATGAGAAGATTCGAACAAGTGGAGATGCGACTTCCATTTATAAAAAAGCTTATGACTATTATGAGCAAGGAAGATACATCAAAGCACAGGGTCTTTTTGAGTTGGTGATTCCTACTTATCGTGGAAAAAAAGAATTGGAAGACATCTATTATAAATACGCTGATACTTACTTTCAAGATAAACAATATCTTTTAGCAGCTTATTATTTTAAGAACTTCTCTACTACTTTTCCGAATAGTCCGATGAGGGAAGATGCAGAGTTTATGTCAGCTTTTTCGAACTACCAATTATCACCTAATCCAAAATTGGATCAGACTTCAACTCAGAAAGCAATTGATGATTTTCAGTTGTATATCAACACTTTTCCAGAAAGCAAACGAGTTGGAGATGCAAATAAATTGATTGATGAACTGAGAGTTAAAATGGAGCAAAAAGCGTTGAATGAAGCGGAGTTGTATTTTAATTTAAGGCAATATCAGGCATCTGTTCTTTCAGGTGAAAATCTGTTGAAAGAATACCCTGAAACTAAGAATGGCGAGTATATTCGGTATTTGTTGGTAAAGGCTACTTATAACTTGGCTGAAAATAGTGTCGTCACTAAACAACAGGAACGATTCGAAAACGTTAAGAAATACGCAGGAGACTTTCAAAAGAAATATAAAAAATCCAAATATAAAGCACAAGTGGCTGATATGATGGATAAATCATTAAGTAAAATCAAATCTTTAGAAGATGAGCGATATCAAAACAAAAGTTCAAGGAGTAAATCCTAATATCACCCCTCGTAATGTAAAAGAGTTTGTAAGAGATACAGGCAATATTTACGAAGCTTTGGTTGTAATTAGTAAAAGAGCTGCGCATTTGAGCGTAAATCTTAAGAAAGAACTACATGATAAATTGGATGAATTTGCAGTAAGCCCTGAAACGATTGAGGAGATTACTGAGAATAAAGAGCAAATCGAAATTTCAAAATTCTATGAGCGTTTGCCTAATCCGGCTATCATCGCTACTAATGAATTTTTTGACGAAGAATTGCATTATCACTTTAAGAACAAAGGAGGAGATAAGAAGTAATAATTTCTAATTACTTGATTCTTTAAAGACGGAGATGCTTCAACTTGAAGCATCTCCGTCTTTTATTAAAAAGCTAACTTTTTTGATGGTGTTTCCGTCTTTATATCGCGACCAATTGACAAAGAATTTTAATTAGCCCTTGATTTTTCAATTAAAATAGATTTACTTTGTCAACGTTCCTGAGGAATTATTTTAAAGCGTACCTTAAATTTATGTTAAGAAAGATATAAATTCTGGTATTACTTGATAAGAAGTAGTTTCTTTGGCTTGGATTTTGGAAATCTTTCAATAATCCTTTCTTCTCAAATTTTTTCCTAATTAAATTTTTTCTATCCGATAGTAACTTTTACACTAAACTTAATCTGTTTTTCATTTAACCACTAAATGGTTTAGTCATGAAAGTTACGCAATTGAATGATCAGCAACTGATCGGCCTTTATCTTGAGGGCAACGAAAGAGCATTCGAAGAATTACTCGGACGCTACAAGGAAAAAATCTTCACTTCTATTTACCTTTTTGTAAAAGATACTGCCAAGGCAGAAGACATCTTCCAAGAGGTATTTATTAAAATTATTAAAACCTTACGGGAAGGTAAATACAATCACGAGGGCAAATTTGGTCCTTGGGCGATGCGTATTTCCTACAACTTGTGTGTGGATTATTTCCGTAGAGGAAAGCGTCACTCTAAAGTTCAAGCAACAGATACATTTGACATTTTTGATGTCCTTTCATCTGATGAATTGAACGTGGAGCAACAGATGATGCGCAGCCAAACGCACAACAAAGTGCGTGAGTTGGTAGACATGCTTCCTCCAGAGCAACGTGAGGTTGTTATCCTTCGTCACTATGCCGATATGAGTTTCAAAGAAATAGCAGCAATGACGCGCGTAAGCATCAATACCGCTTTGGGTAGAATGCGTTATGCACTTATTAATATCCGTAAAATGGTTGAAGAACGCGACGTCGTTTTTCAGTAGAAAAAATAGCGTAACTTGATCGTGGCACGAATGTCAATTTGTTAATTCGTGCCACGATTTTTTACCTCAAAAACCATTAGACTTTGGTAAAGCCCAAATACATTTTTCTTCGAAATTTGAGGCCTCCCAAAAACTGCTCTATTTCTGGTTGCCACATTTCTTGACCAGAATTTCCTAAATTCCACTCATCTCCCAAGCCGCGTTGCAACAAGGACGGATTCACTCTATACGCTGCTGTTTTTAGTAGTTCCTTGTAATGCCAAGTTGACCAATTAAACGACTGTAATTTTGAGATATGCTCTTTCAAAGGGTTGATGATTTTTTCGGAAAGGTCATCATCCCAGTGCTGTGTCGAATTTTTCAAATAGATGAATAATGGAACCAATTCTCCCAAAAGCTGCGGTTCCTTTGGAAGGCTCGCCATCGCCAATAAATTGAAAGTCTTATCGGAAAGCAAAGGCACCAATTCCTGAATTTGCCAAGACATGAAATTTAGATTGCTCTTTTCTTGCAACCAATAATGTAGCAGGGGAGCGATCCATTTTTCATTTTTTTGTTCGAAACAGGCGTTGATTAAATGCTCTGCCATTACGTGCTTTTCATTACACTTCAAAAACATGGGGACGAGTTCTTTGGGCTCGAATTCAAAATATGCTTCCCATTTTTCTAATGGAATTTTTGAAAACAACTGTCCCAAAATCACAGTTTTCATTCCTTTGGTAAGCGACTTCTTTTTATCGAAATGAATGACGGCTCCATATCGCTCATCAATTTCCTCAGGCAATTCGACTTGTATATTGACCTTCTTTAATAGGATATATTTTTTTAAAAGTTCGAAAAGTTGATTGCTGTATTCGCTATCTGGAATTTTCAGCAAAAGCTCACCCGCTATTTTTCTGATTTCTTTTCTGGATTCACTCAAACCTTTTTTTAGAAAAGGCTCGTCTTTTTTAGAAAGTCCAATTGCTAAAGTTTTTAAAAATTCGACTTTTGATTTATAGTCTTCTTCTGACCAAGTTGACGCTAATGCTTTGGTTGCTTTTTGAGGAGCAGTTTTTCGCCAATGTTTTAAAAGTAAGAGCCGAACTTCTTTAGAAGCAAATTTCCAATCGACTTCTACTATTTGGTTGCCCAAATGCATCCAATCTACATTCTGCGAAAGCAGCCATTCACCTCGTTGACCGATTAAATGCTTGATGTCTTTCCAAAGTTTTTTGTTGGATTTTGATTCTTCGAATAATTCGGGAAGCATTGAAGGAGGCAGGACTTGTTGATACTGCTCCAACAATTCTAAAAATTCCTTTAATGCAGGCGCATGCATTCCTTTTAAAATGACTTTCAAACTCTTGGTCGCTGCAGGTCCACAAGCGTTATCATCTAAATGCGTTTCAAGTTTTTCGAATTTGACTTTAGAATTGATAACAGCCGTTTTTTTAGCTGCGCCATAAACCGACAATAACTGAAGTAATGCTTCCTCTGAAGAAGGGGCTTGTGGCAATTTGAACGCCTTCAATAAATCGTCTAACGAATCAGGTGAATCCGTTCGTTCCGTTCCGAGTAAGGTAGTTTTTATAAGTTCATCCCACATTATTTTTGGAGATCAGTTTCTTCAATTTTTAATGCAAATTTATTGATGCCACCCACGGGGCTTTCTCTCATGAATTGTTTTAAAACAAACTCATAACCACCTACTTCTTGAAAGTATATTTGCTGTTGGAGCGGAATTAATAAAGTGCAATTTTCACTGCCACAATCCCCTAACCATGCGCCATACTTATTTGCCAATTCCAATGAGATGACTTGTACATCTCTTTTTTTAGAAGGAAATAAGGTAGCTATCTGTACATATAGATTCTGATGACGATAGGCCATCGAGTGGTCGATTTCTAAATTCAGATTATAAACCTTACTTGTATCTGTTACTTCAAACTGGAAGGATAGAGAATCAGCATAAGTCCAATTGGAATCGACAATCGGTTTTTCTTCGTCGAATATGTAGTTTGGGCCGCAACTACATAAGAACGAAGTGAAAATAAGTAGAACGCTAAGATCAAGAATATTGCTAATGTTAGACCTTACTTGTCCCCCTTTGGAGGGGGATAAAGGGGGTGGACTTTTTAAGTATTGTGGAATATTCCACCCTCTGCTTATCGGCATCTCCCTCCAAAGGGAGACAAGTAACTCTTGGAATCTGTAAAGAAAAAAACATATCACTCTGCTCATTGATTTTGTCATTTTGGGTAAAAATAGACCATCCCGAACTTCTTACGAAATTCGGGATGGTTTAGTATTGATATTATAGAATAAGATCTTTGCTCATGTGCTCCTCGGCACTTCGACTGCGCTCAGCACAGCGCTTCGCTCGGAGTACACATAGTGGAGGTCTTTTAATTAAAGAAATCCTTCATCCTATCAAAGAAAGTTCTATCTCCTTTTTCTGGGTTTGGGTGGAAGTTTGGCATTTCGCGCATCTTTTCCAATATCTTTTTCTCTTCAGAAGTAAGTTCCTTTGGTGTCCAAATGTTTACATTGATGAGCTGATCACCTTTGCTATAACTTTGAACAGATGGCAATCCTTTTTCGCGTAAGCGGAACATCTTGCCTGCCTGTGTACCTGGTGGAACTTTGATTTTTACTTTACCATCGAGCGTTGGTACTTCAATCGAAGTTCCAAGTGCAGCATCAGCGAAATTGAGGTATAGTTCATAAATCACATTGTCGCCATTTCTAACAAAATGATCATGTGGTTTTTCCTCAATACTTATCAACAAATCTCCAGATGGGCCACCTTTGCTTCCTGAATTCCCATTGCCAGACATTGATAATTGCATACCTTCTGCAACACCTGCTGGAATTTCAATTTCAATCAATTCATCTGAATAATTTCTACCATCACCTCGACAAGTGCCACATTTTGCAGTAATCTGACTTCCAGATCCTTGACAAGTTGGGCAAGCACCTGTGGTTTGCATTTGACCAAGGAAAGTAGTTCTCACCTGACGAACGACACCTGCACCTTTACAAGTACCACAAGTTTGCACAGAGCCAGAATCTTTTGCGCCACTTCCGCTACAAGTGCCACACTCTACCTGCTTTTTAACTTTGATTTTTTTATTGACACCAGTGGCAATCTCCTCCATCGTCAATTTGACTTTGATACGAAGGTTAGAACCTCGCTGGCCTCTCGCTCTTCTTCGTCCGCCACCTCTTGCTCCACCAGCACCGCCGAAGAAATCACCAAAAGGTGAATCATCTCCAAAGACACCGCCAAACTGAGAAAAAATATCTTCCATTGTCATGCCTCCTCGACCGCCTCCGCTGAAGCCGCCACCTTGTCCCATACCAGCATGTCCAAAGCGATCATATCTCGCTTTCTTTTGGTCATCGCTCAAAACCTCATACGCCTCTGCCGCTTCTTTGAACTTATCCTCTGCTGCTTTATTATCTGGATTTTTATCCGGATGATACTTCATGGCTACCTTTCGGTAGGCCTTTTTTATCGTATTCGCATCAGCAGATTTGTCGACGCCCAATATTTCGTAATAATCTCTTTTTGCCATAATTATTTACCAACCACGACTTTCGCGTGACGGATTATTTTTTCATTTAAGAAATAGCCCTTCTCAGTCGTATCTATAATTTTACCCTTCATCTCCTCTGTTGGGGCAGGTATTTCAGCAATTGCTTCATGCAATTCAGGATCGAAAACTTCGCCTGTTGACTCCATAGCTTTTAAGCCTTTTGTAGATAATACGCCAACGAATTTATTATACACCAACTGAACACCTTCTGAAAAGCCTTCACTGTTTTCGCTGCTTTCTGCGGCATTTTTTGCTCTGTCAAAATCGTCCATTACTGGCAACATTGCTGACAAGGTGTCCCTTGCAGCAGTGCTCAATAAATCCAATTTTTCTCTACGGCTTCTTTTTTTGAAATTTTCGAACTCTGCATAGATTCGCAAATATTTATCTTTTTGCTCTTCTACGTCCGATTTTAATTGACTTACTTCATCAATCTCCGTTGTTTCTTCCTCTGTAACTTCTTGATTTTCAGCAGTTTCTGCTGCATCTACTTGTTCTTCAACGGAATCAACTTGTGGCTTTTCGCCTTTACTTTTATTTTCTTTTTTCGACTTTTTACTCATTTTCCAAAAAGACATTTATGATTTTATTGAATAAAGTATCAATCTGTCTGCCATGTCATTTTGGAAGGTCATTTTGTCAGGCATGGTTTAGGGTAGGAGAGGGTGAATAAAATCTGAGTTTGATTTTATTGGAAAGCGCATCTTTTTAGTTTGGTGAAGCTCATTTCAAAATCGCCGCTCCAACACTACACTCCAAACATCGCTTCTTATTACAATACTCATTTTTTAATTGCAGTAAAGCCTGAGTTTGCGCAGCTGATTCAGGCTTTACTCCTAAGTTTTTCCAACCATCAATAATTGAATTCTT
>CALHBQ010000531.1 GCA_937930815.1 uncultured Saprospiraceae bacterium
GATTGATTGGAATGGTGATGGTGTCTTTTCTGAACCATCGGAAAGAATGGTACAGGCTGCAGGGCAAGGTATGATGATTGCAAATATTAATATCCCGAATAATCCGATTTTAGGTTCTAAATGTATGCGTATTTCATTCCATCATTTCAATTACCCACAACCATGTGACGGAATGTCTAATGGCTTTGGTGAAGTGGAAGATTATACGATTCATGTGATAAAACCGATATTATTGGTTGATAATCCTTCTGATGAAGAAATGGCAGTTTCTGTTGATGAAAATGTTACGATTGACAATTACGGTTTCATTGCTAATTCAAATGGCAAATCTGTTGACTTAAACTGGACTGTTGCTGATAATGGCGCAGTTGATTATTTCAATATTGAAAGGTCAAAAGATGGAATTAATTTCCATAAATTATTGACTATCAATAGTTTGGATGCAACAACTGGAGAATTGTTCTACAAAGCAAAAGATAAGAAGCCATTGAGCGGCGACAATTATTACCGATTGATTCAGGTATTAGAAAATGGAGAAACAGTTACTTCTGAGATTCAAAAAGTAATCTTTGAAGACCTCGCCTTCCATGTTGAATTATATCCGAATCCGACAGACGGAATGCTTCAAATTCGACAAACTGATTTTGTTGATAAAGCTGTAAATATTTCCATTGTGAATAACTTGACTCAAAGAGTTCAAGACTTCAAGTTTGAAAAAATGGAAACGGTCACGACGATAGATTTGACTGATTTACCGAATGGCGTTTATAATGTCATCATTCAGTCGGGTGAGTTTGTTACAGTGAAACAGGTGATTCTACAGAAATAGAAATGAACGCAAAGGCGCTAAGACGCAAAGAATTTTCTTTGTTTTCTTTTTGCTAAAAATACTAAGCCGATGTGAGTTGATACTCACATCGGCTTTTTTAAGTTTTCAAATATAGTTTTTTTAAGTCCTTGATATCGCGTCCCTCCTCTGCGTCACCGCGCCTCCGCGTTCATAAAATCCGAATCGCTCCTTTGCGCCTCTCCGTCTTTGCGTTCAATCACCTCAACCAAACCAAATCAGGAATCGCCTGTCGCTTCTTCACAATACCCGCCACTTTCAAATTATAAACAACCGACTCCAACATCTTATTACTCACCCAGCCGTGGATGGCCCATTCCGTCTGATGAAACCATCGCTCGACATCTTTTACTTTTTGACCAAAACGTTTGCTTACCTGTTTGATAGCCGTTTTATCCTGCATAAAAATATCGTTGCTATCATGAATTGTTCGTAACATTCGGATGATATTCTCCGGTTGTTCTGCCAAAATTTTATCGGTCGCCGCAATCACGAAACAAGGCCATGGTGTCAAATATTGACCCACCCGTTTCAACTCACCTGAATCAACAAAAGGCTTAGTGGTGAATTTTTCCCAATAAAAAACATCAGTTTCTCCTTTGCCGAGGGACTCCAACGCACCTTCCAAATTCTTGATGACTTTGAATTGAGATTTTTTGATTTTACGGTCATTACTCGTTGCATCCACAATCGCCATCAAATGCGAACCAGAACCAAAACGGCTGATCGCATATTTTTTAGTATAAATGTCTTTGTAATTGTCGAGTGTATTTTTAGCACCAGAATGTATTCCCCAAATCAATGGAGAGTTGACATAATTGCTGATAATTTTACTTGGATTACCATTGATGATATCGGTTACGATGCCTTCGGTGAGCAGGACGCAACAATCAATTTCGTCGTTGCGGAGGGCTTGCGTCATCTGTCCAGTACCACCACGATAGGTCGTCCATTCGATGTTGATACCTCGTTTTTCAAAATCTTTTCGCTCTTTGGCAAGATGAATCGGTAAGTTGAAATGTTCCGGTACGCCGCCAATTCGTATGGTGTTTTTACTCAAAATTAGTTGATTAAGATGATTGAGTTAATTCGTTGATTAGTTAGACAGTACTTGCTTTGATTTTATTACAAAAATTATTCTTTTTTCTCTTCCTTCGTCCCTCGTCTTCCGTTTTTCGTCCTCCATGTCAAAAAAACAATTCACTAATCTCACCAGGAATACGTTGTGGTCTTCCACTTTTTCTATCAATAAATGCCCAATTGGTTTTGGAGCGACAAACAAGTTTTTCGTTTTTATGAAATGCAACATGTCGAATCGAACGCGCACCTTCGCATTTTTCCACGTAAGTGGTCACCACCAATTCATCGCCCAAAACAGAAGGTCGTTTGTATTCTATAAAATGATCGAGTGCGACCCAGGCATATTCTACATCATATTTCCCATTCGTTTTTTCATCCCAATGATAACCGCCCATGTTTTGCACCCATTCTAAATACACCACATTGTTGACGTGGTTGAGTGTGTCAATGTGTTGCGGTTCGACTTTTATTATTTTGGTGTATAGTTCTTTTTGCATTCTAAAATTTATTGGCTTGAAGAAACTTTTCAAATAACCTGAAAAATATTTCTAATCCATTTTTATCATCTTTTTGAATTTTGGTAATTCCATCGTGATAACTTGAGACAGCTTCCCACTCTTTGTCCACATTATTACTTTTGTTTAATTCATAATCGCAAAAAACACTAAAGTCATTAATCCAAATTTCATTCTTAAAATTGGGAGATTCAGGAAAACACTGAATTCCATAAATATAGCCCGAGATGAAAAGATGAAGTTCCTTTACATTTTTGTAAATCCTAAAGTTTATTCCATCATTTTTTACCCACATCAAATATTTAAGAATATTACTTCCTCCCATTTTTAAGTAAATTATTTTAGAATAATCTTGGTATTAGAAAGGTTTTCTGAATCAAATTTAACAAGAATTGAATCTTCTGCCTTTAAAAAAAAAAATATCAAAATTCGCTGTTTTGAATTTATACTTTTCCGTTGAACAGTTTCCAGTTTATTTAAAAATAAAACCAGCCATGATTTTATCACCGACCAATTTATATTGTTCGTATTTATCAATCGCTGAAGTGAAAGTCAAAATGTAAGCACTGTCATTTATTACCCAATAATTTTGCTCAAACCTCAAATCAAAAATTCCTTGCTTGCCAGTATAAACGGTCTTTTGAAATTGTATGCCATTGTTCGAAATTCTTTGATTGGAAATAATATTCGCATCTGTTATAAGCGATTTAATTTGTGTAATTGATAATTCTGTGAATTGCTCCAGACTCATTTTTTGTTGTGATAAGTCCTGAACTACGAGATTGACATTTTCTTTGAAATTATCATCCAAACCTTCCATCGGACTCATGAGAATTAGCTTAGTGCCCATCAGTCCACTTTGGTCGACGTTCCAATCTCCTGGATATTGCATTGCAATTTTACCCATATCGATGATCTGCCATCCATCCTGAATTATAGGCGGTGGTTCAGGCATTTTTTCAATTTTTGTTTGCGGTTCAATCGCTTTACGTTGGGAGCAAGCAGCTAAAACAAAAAGAAATGGAATTAGAAAAAGTAGTTTTGAGAAATTCATTATTATATTTTGATGAAATAAAGCGTTACTTGTCCCTCTTTGGAGAGGGGCTCGAAGGGGGGGGCTATCGACATCTCCCTCCAAAGGGAGACAAGTAACTTCTTGTGAAAGTCGAAAAGAATAATTAAATAACCTCCAAAGCTCCTTCCAAAGTATTCCAAACATTCTCCAAAACAATCTTCTGACCTTCCGCATTCGGATGTTTCCCATCGGGTAAATTCAAATGCTCTTGCAAAGCAACACCTTCCAAAAAGAAAGGAATGTTCAAACCGCCAAACTCTTTCGCCAATTTTGGAAACATCCCATCAAAAGTACTACGATAATCTTTACCCAAATTGAGAGGAGCAAGCATACCTGCCATGATGATTTTTGCTTCTGGATACTTGTCTTTTACTTTTTGTAAAATCTTTCTTAGGTTTGACTCAGCCTCCTTTGCCTCCAATCCACGGAGCATATCGTTGGCACCCAATTCCAAAATAAAGATGTCAACTGGTGACTTCAAAACCCAATTGATACGGTTGAGTCCGCCTGAGGTGGTTTCACCACTTAAACCTGCGTTGACAACCGTGTAATTCATGCCTTTCTCATCCAAACGATTTTGTAAAAGAGAGGGCCATGCCTCTTTTTCATCCGCTAATCCGTAGCCAGCAGTCAAGCTATTTCCGAAGCAAAGGATGGTTTTCTTCGATGATTTGGGGGTGTCGGTCGAATTGTCTGACTTAATTATCTCTTTTGTGGAAACATCTTCGACCTTTGGCTGTTCATTTTTGCATCCAATCACCAAAAAGAAGAGTATAAAAATTGGAAGCAGATGGGTGATTTTTTTCATAAAGTTGAAATTGAATGTAAGCGGAACTTCAGTTCCGC
>CALHBQ010000532.1 GCA_937930815.1 uncultured Saprospiraceae bacterium
CCATTGGAATTGAAACAGCCAACAATACAAGTAATTGGAAAAAGAGTTTTTTCATAATTTCTAAAAATTTAATGTGATCTATTTGAATGATGGGTGGCTACTCCTTCGGACACCAAAATGATGCGATGTTTACTTTTCAGAAAGGGAAAACCGCAATTTTAACAAAGATATATTCTTGATATGTGACATTAAAAAAGACACAAAAAATGCTTAAAAAGCAAAAAAAACATACAAAAACAACTGATAACCAATGTTTTACGTGCTTTACTGTTTACTGAAAAATTTACTTCAAATAAAATACGTTTAGTTTTTCTTAACACTTTAACAATAGAAATAAAAAATGCGCTGATGAATGGAATCATCAACGCATTTTTTATTGCCTGTTGAACTTTTAACGTTCAACTTTCAATCTATTATCCTATGCTCTATTTAACAAAACAATGTTCTTAGAAACTGCCTGTCCATTTTGAATAACAGTCAATGAAATAGCGCCAGGAACGGCTCTATTTTTAAGTTGAATTTGCTTTTTGTAAATGCCATCAAAGTTTTCAAGTTCTTCTTGAAAAACGACTTTACCACTTACATCAGTTACTCTAAAAGTAGTCGGCACGGCCTCTCCTTCAAAAGAAATATTTACTTCTCCAAAAGTAGGATTTGGGAACGCTTCAAATGCCTGATACTTCAATTGTGAGGAAGGATCAATAATCTTTGCCTGTGGTGTATCCGTTACTTCTATTTTCTCCTCACAAGCCTTAAATTGACCTCTCACTTTCTTTCTTTTTCCATCTCTCAAAATGGTCAATTTGAAATAATCACCTGGTTGGTTTTCATCACGCTCGATGACTAATTCAGGTTGGCTGTTTACTTCTTCGCCATCTAATGCAAGAATGATATCTCCTTTTTGCAAATCCATATCGGCCGCAGCCGTTCCATCAATAATTTCTGTAACGCGTAAGCCTTCATTATTCTTATTACTCGTGTAAACACCAATGAAAACTTTACATGGATCGATTTTTCTTTCTTTTCTCAAATCAAAATACCTTTGATTGAAGCGCGGTCTAACACTTGAGCTTGACAATACAATTGTTCCAGATTTAGCAACACCGTCGCGAGTATATTTCACTTTTACGCTATCGCCAATTTTAGAACTCTTTAAAATCGCAGCAATATCAACTACTTCTGCAACTTTTGAATTTCCAATATATGTGATAACATCTCCTCGTTCGAGGCCAGCACCTACTGCTCCTTTACCTTGAATTACGTTGTCGATTTTTACGCCTCGGCCATCATATGACTCATCTACATATACACCCAACATTGGTTTTTGAGATTCACCGAAATTATGTTTCCATGCCTTTCTTCTTTCGCGCATTGCTTCACGCTTTGCTGTTAGTTCTTCACTATTCCATCCATCAAAGTGAAAAGAAGATTTTCCTTTTTCGAAGGTAAAATCTTTATTTCCACAACCGGGCTTACATCTTTTTTTACAATCTTTATCCAAAACATCAACATCGATGCTCGCAATATTTTCTGCATCTATACCATCTAAAGCATCAAAATTATTTGGCATTTCGCCTTCAGGCACTGTAATTTTCTTTGTAATCGTTTGACCATCTTTAGTGACAACCGTAATAATTACAGTTTTTTCAGGGTTTGAATTTTCTGTTTGCTGTGCAAAAAGGGAAGAACTTGCAGGAAGTGCAACAGTCAGCAAAACAATAAATAATTGGTAGAAGAATTTTTTCATATTTATTAAGTTTGATTCAATATTAAGTAATTCAAGTTGCGAGCTATCTTAAACAATGATAAAATGAATAAATTTGAAATGATTAAATAGACTCCAATTGCTTAAGATTTGCAAAATTCTCGAAAAATGGCGCCTTATTTACTCATTTTTGCATTTTATCAATTACTCATTTCTAATTTTAAAACACTGCTTACTTATTCATCGCAATTCTAAGTAGCATAACTCAAGCCACTTGTATAGACTCTAAAATAATGAGATGGTTGTTTTTTTCAAGTAATAATCGTAAATTTTAACAAAATTATAGTTCAAAACGTGACATTAGTGGCCTTCTTTGCATCAAAAGGATAAATCAGATAATTGGACGATAAAACATTAAATACAATTAAGAGAATGAATGAGTTGGGTGCCAAAGGCATTCCTTTCTTTTTCATGTTTGACTTTGAGGCAAAACGTCCGATTGTTGCTCAATTGGATGATTTAGCGCATCTAAATATTTTACTCGATACGCCTATTTTTTCTAATTGGAAAAATGAAAAAATCAGACAAAGAGATGTTGATATTAAGTTTGAAAAACTTCCAATAAGTTTTGATGAATACAAACCAAAATTTGATAAAATCATCCATGAGTTGAATTTTGGAAATTCCTATCTCATTAATCTCACCCTACCGACTCAGATTGAAACAAATCTCTCCTTACAGGAGATTTTTGAAATGAGTGATGCTAAATTTAAACTTCGATACAAAAATCAATTTGTTGTCTTTTCTCCTGAGCGGTTTGTTGAAATAAAGGAAAATAAGATTTTCACGCACCCAATGAAAGGAACGATTGATGCCACCCTACCCGATGCGGAAAAGCAATTGCTTTCTGATAAAAAAGAACTCGCGGAACATTATACCATCGTTGATTTGCTGCGCAATGATTTGAATTTAGTCGCTAAAAAAATTCGAGTCAATAATTTTCGATACATCGACAAAATCGAAACGAATAATGGCAGCCTTCTGCAAGCAAGTACAGAAATTTGCGGCGAACTAACCGATGATTGGAAAAGCCAAATCGGAACTATTTTCTCTACCTTATTACCCGCTGGCTCCGTCACCGGCGCACCCAAACGCAAGACTGTCGAAATCATCAAGGAAACGGAAGGTTATGACCGTGGCTGGTACACTGGAGTTTTTGGTATATTTGATGGAAAATCGCTTGACAGCTCCGTAATGATTCGATTTATCGAAGAAATTGATGGAAAAATGATTTTTAAAAGTGGTGGCGGCATTACTGCCAAAAGCGATGCTCGCGCCGAATACAATGAATTAATTCAGAAAGTTTATGTCCCTATTGCTCGAAACAATACGGTTGGAGAACGGCAAACTGATCAATCTCCCGCTCCATCAGAAACGAGTCAATTACAGTCGAAAAGAACTTTTCGATAATCTCCCCCTGCTCGACCTTGAGCAATCTATCAAAATTCCAAAAGGACATGAAACTGGCCTTTTCAAATGCAGAGTTGAATATGATACTGAGATCAGAAAAATAAATTTCTTTCCATACATTTTAAAGAAAATCGAATCGCTCAAAATCATTCACAATGATAAGATCGACTATCATTTAAAATATGAAGATAGGATGCCGCTCTTTCTTTTGTATGACAAGCGAGCACATGCCGACGATGTTCTTATTGTAAAAAACAATCGACTCACTGATACTTATTATTGCAATACTGCTTTTTTGGAAAAAGGCATTTGGTACACTCCTGAGCAACCATTGCTCCGAGGCACTCGACGTGATTTTTTAATTTCTAAAAAAATCATCAAACCTACAGACCTTACGATGAATGATCTCGGTCGTTTTGAAAAAATTCGACTTTTTAATTCTATGATAACTTGGGAAGATGCCATGGATGTGGAGATGATTTATACTTAGCAATGGGTACTTTATTACGCTAAAACGACACATTTGAGTGTATTTAATAACACAAAAACCACTCAAATGAAACAGACCGTTCTAATCTTCCAATTAATATCCGCTCTGATATTTTCTTTCAGCTTTGACGCAAGTGCAAATCCCATTGATAGTATTGACTTTGATATTCCTAACTCAATTACTCCCGACTCAACCGTTCCGATATCAAAAAAGGCAAGCACACTGAAAGAAGATTGTATAGACATCGATCTCGAAACCGTAAAGGTTGCTGAAATACGAGGTCGATTCAAAATCATCGACGGAGAACGAAAAAACCACTTCCTTTTAGATTTTGGTAAAAAACGAAGAATCGCCTATCAAGCCCTAAATGTGATTGAGCAATACCATGCAAATCAAGCTTGCTTTATCGGTCGTCCTGGGCCTTCTTTTACCTATATTTTGAGTGACGGCGATATTCCACGAGGACATTTACGCGGTGAAGAATGCACTCGATTCGATCCAGACGATATCCACATTGTAGTCGAGAAAAGTCTTTTTAAACTTTATGAAAAAGAGGAGTTAATTAATTTTAGTATTCATGAAGATGAAGCCTTGAAAGCTTTAATCACCATTAAAAATTATGGATTTACCAATGTATGCCAAGTTGGAAAAGGAAGCACTACTTTTACTTATTTGAAATAGTCCTTTTAAATGTTTGTACCTAAAAAAGTGTTGGAACAACTTAAAGTCGTTCCAACACTAATTGATTTTCATCTTTACTCCCAAGCGACATTCGCGGAGCACCGCTCCGCGTTACGATTTGATTACTTTGCGCACTGCTCTCCCCTCTTTCGTATTAAAAACCAACAAATAAATACCTGACGTTAAATTCGAAATATTCAATTTGAATGTTCCTTTCAAAACGCTGTTTTCTCGGAACTGCTGAATCGGTCTGCCCAACAAATCTGTTAATTGAATATTCAAATCTTCTGGTGTTTCAAAATTGGTTTCGATATTGAGTGAATGGTGAGCAGGGTTTGGAAAAACTTTAATACCTGTCAACTCTATCGTTTCATTGATACTTGTAGAACCATCCAAAACCTGAATAGTGTCAACCATAGAAGCTGTACATCCATCAGCATTTGTTACCGTCAGACTAACGTAATACTCACCCATCGCAGTGTAAGTATGAGCTGGGTTTTGATCGGCACTCAAGGTACCATCTCCAAAGTTCCAAGACCATGATATCGCATTGGTAGAAGCATCTTCAAATTGAATTGTTGGGTCATTGTTGATATCGACAGATGGAGCAGATTTTGTAAAATCCGCAACAGGTGCGCCCATTTGAGCAAATACATTTACTGGCACAGGTGTACGACCGCATATCTCTCGGTGTTCGATTTTCCAATCGTAAAAATAATAGTAAGCGTTACCACCTCCGGCAGCTATTGAGTTGCTTTTTATGGTTACAATATTATCTACTTTGTATGGGAAATTTGCACCAGACACGGTAAGTTTTAAAGGATGGCTTTTGAGTTTTATGAGGTAGTTGTTCCCTCTTGGGATATCAATATTTAAAGGCATCGTATTTTCTCCTTCACTATTCAAAAAGGATTCAACAGTTGCTATCGTATTACCATCAGCGTCTTCTACTTCTACTTCACAAAAACCTTGACCTGCAGTAAAAACTTGTACTGACTTCAAAGTAAAAGGAATGTGCGCATCGAATTTAAGCCCACCTATCTGTACTGGCGAAAGTCGCGTGGCTTCCAACTCATCACCCGCACCTACACTATATTCTGCCAAAATATCTGCGTAATAAGTTCTGTCATTTGTGAGTGGTGGCGTCAAAAATGTTTGCCCCGTTCCTAAAACTGACCCTCCATTGGAATTAGCATACCATTCGTAAGTAATTTTATCTGCACGTGGATCTCTAAATTCGTTTCTTAACAAGGCTTGCGTATTTTGACAAACCGTTCCTTGCTCATGATCGGCGACGTAAGCTTCCAATGGGGCACGCCCCAATGTTCCAACCGTACGAATCATCCGATTATTATAAAGATATTGATCTGGAATGCCATTTGGATTTTGAAGGGTAACGACCATTTCCCAAGTTCCGGGAGGAATATCAAACGATTCGGAATCGAAAGAGATACGTTCGCCTTTGACCAAACTACCCGACCAAGAGAGTATTTCTTGCGTTCCTAATTCTGGAAACTCTACCAATATTTCTAAACTCTTAAGCGCGTCTTCTCCTTGGTTTTCGATAGTTGCAAAAAAGGTCGCCGCTACCCCACAAAAGAATTGTGGCACTTTCAAATCAACTAATACTGGATCAACCTGCAAACCTGGATCGGCAGGTGTGTTACCTTTATCAACCAAAAACTCAAAGGCAGCATCTACGTCAATGATTCCCATTCCGTAAGCATTGTCTTCCCCTGGTATGCCTAAATCTCTCGCACTGAGATATAGGGCTTCTTTGAAATCTCTTCCGAGCAAATCTGGAAAAGCTTCTTTCAATAACATAATCGCACCTGCTACGTGTGGCGCAGCCATTGACGTACCTGTTTTTGTAGAATATCCTCCATCAAAAGTTGCAGAACGTACATTTGTACCAGGAGCAGAAACTTCTGGTTTTATTAAAATAGAAGAATCACCACCACAAATCGAAGGTCCTCTACTCGACGAATTAGTAATCGGCAAATCATTTCTATTTCCATTCAAATTTCCAACACAGAAAATATTCAACTCATCGTAATTGATATTTTTTGGAGCAGTAATCGTTGAATCTCTACTACCTCCATTTCCAGCCGAAAATATAACCGCCATTCCAACTGCTTCAGTTGCCTGAATCGCACCTACATACAAACTATTACATTCGTCTCTCGCTTGTGGATCCCACCACGAATTATTGATAGCAACTGGCATATCTGCAACGGTCGATGGATCTCCATCTGGATCCATTGCCCATTGCCATGAGGCCATGTTTTCATTTTCGTTTTGAGCATCTCCACAGATAGTTCTTGCTCCCAACCATGCGCCATTAAAAGCAACACCAATGGTATCATTATTAAGTCTATTAAGCCCCATCATTGTTCCTAATGTGTGAGTACCATGATCTCCACAGAATGTTGGTTCATCCTCAGTTACATTGATTGAGAAAAATCCTTGATCATCACCATTGTACAAGCCAATATAATTAGGAAGAGCAGGGTGCGCTGGATCAATACCTTGATCTGAACTCATACCAATTGTTCCTCTTCCAGTATAACCTCTTGCCCACATTTTGTGTGCATTGATTCTTTCCAAACCTATTTCTCGCCCATTGGGAACGGGGGGTATTACTTCACAACTTTCCTCGTAAGCTTCGAGTTCTAATTTTCCATTCAAATCCATTTGTTGAATGTCTGGTCTTTTAGAAAGTTGCTCGATTACCTCGTAAGGTACTTTCGCATACACCACATTGGTAATCCATAATGGATGAATCTCTTTTACGCGAACGTCATTTTCCAATATTTCTAAAATAGGCCCTTGGGTAACTTGTGCCTTGGCTTTTAGTGCTGTATTGATTTGCTGACTTCTGTGGGCTTGAGGCGCTTTTGTTGAGCGGAACTTCAAATCCATTTCTAAAATATCAACTCTATCTTTTAAAAGAATACTAATGTGATGGGTTCCTTCTGGAGATTCTTTTATCGCAGATTTTAGTCGCTCACTCAAAAAGACATTTTGACTGAATAGACAAAGTGATAAAAATGAGATAAAAGAAAGGGTAATAACTTTTTTCATAATTGATGTTTTTTAATAGTCTTTATTCTGAAATAATTTGTATGCAGCACAAAACTTCTTTTTTCGCTACTTTTCGTTAAAAAATTGAACCGTAGCTTTGGCTATGCTGAAATTTTTTGCCTCAATTATCGAAAAAACAAGCTCTGCTTGCTTTACAACTCATTTCAGAATAAAGACTAATTGAAGTCGCTTTCATGTAATATGAAACAACTTCCAGCCGATTAATGATATTATGCCAGAAGTGAGCAACAGGTTGTCCTGAAGAATTGAGTGTGCTTCAAAAATAGAAAGTTATCTTACTTTTGAGGCATCGAACCAATCAAAAAGTACCATCGCTTACAATTGTCATCAACATTTTCATGAAAAAACATTTAAAATTAAAAATATCTGGAAGAGTGCAAGGTGTCTGGTATCGTGCCTCGACCGAACGAAAAGCCAAAGAATTGGGTATTTGTGGATTTGTACAAAACGAACCGAATGGCGATGTTTATGCCGAATGCGAAGGTACCGAGGCTCAATTAAACGCATTGATTGCGTGGTGCAAAAAGGGACCTCCACTAGCTAAAGTCTCTGATATTAAAATAGAAAAAGGAGAGATATTAGGATTTGATTCTTTTTCGATAAAAAGGTGAGGAATAGTTTTTGCCCTATTGTATTCATCTTTTTTATAATAAAAAGATACTTTTGCACCGTTTTTCACGAAAATTTTAATCAAAATTCAGACTTAAAATAATGAATAAAATAAGCCCAGATTTAAACTTAGATAAGTTAGAAGCAAACACGGTTGTAAACACTTTTAAAAAATTTGAACAAGAGCATGTTTTTAAGTTTTGGGAAGAACTTTCTAAAGACGAAAGACAAAATTTATTAGAACAAGCATTAGAAATAGATTTAAATCAGCTTAAGAAATTAACTGATGAGCACTTGGTTTCAACAGATACTAAAAGCATTGATTTTAGCGAAATAACGCCTGCTGATTATATAAAACTTAAAAGCAAAGTTAGTAACCCTGCAGAATGGGCGGAGGCTAAATCGCTCGGAGAAGAGGCCATCCGGAATGGAAAAGTTGCCGCTTTTACTCCTGCAGGAGGGCAAGGTTCAAGGCTCGGATTTAATGCGCCAAAAGGAATGTATCCTGTAACACCAGTTTTGAAAAATTCGCTATTCCAATTATTTGCTGAAAAGATAAAAGCAGTTTCTAAAAAATATGATGCGAATATTCCTTGGTACATTATGACTTCTTTAGACAATCATGATGATACTGTAGAATTTTTCATGACGAATGATTTTTTTGGATTTAATGAAAAGGATGTTCAATTCTTCTCACAATACACCATGCCAGCTGTTGATTTCAATGGCAAAATATTAATGAGCAATAAGCATAATATTGCCAGAACGCCAGATGGTCACGGAGGTTCCTTTAAGGCCCTTGTGAAAAGCGGAAGTGTTGATGACATGGCGAAAAGAGGAATTGATATTGTCTCTTTCTTCCAAATTGATAATTCACTGGTAAGATGCATTGATCCATACTTTATTGGATTCCACATAAAACAGCAATCTCAACTCTCCTCAAAGGCTTGTATCAAAACAGATCCAAAAGAAAAAGTTGGACTGCTCATTTCTAAAAACGGGAACATATCAACAATCGAATATAGCGATTTTCCAGATGAAATGGCAGCAAAAAGAGATGCAGATGGTGGGCTTTTATTTTCTACAGGAAGTATTGGGATACACCTTTTTGACCGTCAATTTATTTCGAAATTAGGAGAAGATAATGAAGATTTTCAACTACCATTTCACAAAGCGGTTAAAAAAATCAGCACCATTGATGCCGAAGGAAATCCTATTGCTTTAGACGCACCAAACGGTATCAAATTTGAAATGTTTGGATTTGATGCACTGGACTACACCAGCAATGCAATGATCTTGGAAACTTTAAGAGAAAATGAATTTAGTCCATTAAAAAATGCGACAGGTAAAGATTCTCCTGAAACTGTTTTAAACCTTCAATTGCAATTATTTAGTAGTTGGGTAAAAGCTGCAGGAGGCAAGATTGAACTTGACGAAAACGGACTTCCATCATTTAGTTTTGAAATCCGTCCATCTTATGCTAATAATGTTGATGAATTTATTGCAAAATATGATGGCGAATCAATAGCAGATGGAGTTGTGTTGCAATAGGCAGATTGCAGTAAGCAGTTCGCAGGTCACTACTCTTTGAATCTGTATCAAAAAGACATTTGGATTTACTCCGAATGTCTTTTTTTTTGAAAAATCTCCAGAAACTGGTAACTGGTGACCGAAAGTCCTCCTAATTTACTATGATTATCCCCAACAACCTTCTTCAATTTTTGCAGCTTAGCACATTTTGACTACTTTCGTTACAGAGAAAAAATAAACAGTTCTGAGATAAAACTGTTTTAAGTTCAACACATTATAACCATACTAACATGAGAAAATTTTCACAAGAACTTTTAGTTCTTTTAGTGCTCTTTAGCCTATCCTTCACATCGTGCGTTACTTCCAAAAAATTTAAAGCAATGGAATCGGCAAAGCTGTCTCTTGACACAGCTTTAGCTACAGCTCAATCAACCATTTCTGATTTAGAAACGGAGAAAAACGTTTTGCTTGGTGATAAATCAAGCCTTGAAAGTAAAGTCATGCAAATCAAATCTGACTTGGAATC
>CALHBQ010000533.1 GCA_937930815.1 uncultured Saprospiraceae bacterium
AGGAAGTCCTCATTCCACTTAGTGAGGGTTTGATTGTCGAAATTTTAGAAAAAGAGAAGGTCGTGAAAATGGATTTGCCGGAGGGGTTGGTGGAGCTTTAGCCGGTTGCCAGATTCCAGTTGCACGCTGCTTGTTGCTGTAGGTAGCGTTTGGAGAAAATGCCAAGAGTTGAGTTTCGTACTTGCTCTTGGCGTTTTTTTGTCTGAATCAGGATTCACAGAATTTAAGGATTCGCAGGATTTTGATTTTGCGATGAGCTATGTTTGGGTGAAATCAAATTATTGAAATTTTCCAAAATGAAAATTTGAAATCGGATTGTAATCCTGAAAATTCTGCGAATTCTGAAAATCTTGATTCAGGCAAAAAAAAAAGGGCAACTACCAGCAACAGATAACCGGCAACAATGGCAAGCTACCTCAACGCCTCAATCAACTCAACATCCCCTTTCTTCACGGCCAAATAATTAGGCCCAATAAAATCTTCATGTTTAAATTGATACGAGCGGAAATCAACGGACTTGGGATAAATTTTTCCAACGATGTATTCATGTTTCTCAAAAAACTGATAAAAGTCAATTAATAACTTTTTGGAAGTGATATTGATATAGCCATATTCGAACTGGACCATTCGGATGGATTGGTTTTCGAATGCTTTTTGAAAACCAACCAGTGCATCGTAATCTGCACCTTCCAAATCCAATTTTAATAAATCAATTTCTTTGATGTTGTTTTGGCGCATAAACTCATCGCCGGTTGTCAATTCTATTTCTGTTGTATTTTGAACATCATAATCAATTCCCTGAATGTCATATAGCGAAGAATGCGTATCGACATCATATATATGTATAGTCTTTTTGCCGCTTTCGCTAAAAAGGCCTAAAGGAATTGATTTTACTTTCGGGTAATCTTTTAGGTTTTCTTCAAGTTTGGAAAAAGTATTAAGGACGGGTTCAAAAGCATAAATAGAGCAATCTTTTATCTTTTCATTTATACAGATAGAGTAGGAGCCAATATTTGCTCCTCCATCAAAAATTATTTTAGGATTGAACTGTGCCAGTTTTTCTAAGACAAATAGCTCTCCATTGCTTTGGCGGTTATGATTTCTGTTTTCGTAGAGTCGATTGATGGATCTGCCAAAGCCAGCAAGGGCTTTAAAAAGAAAATTATGGCTATTTCGCTTGAAGATTTTTTTTAACATCTAAAAGAAATTGGTAGGCGAACATACTCTAAATCTTTTAATATTGACTCTTTTGAAAAAAAATGACCTAAAATCGCTGATCATTTTTGGGTATAAAATCAAATTAAACATCTAACTAATTGGTATTATCCCATGTGAAATGTAGGTATTAGTCATATTTTTTAATTTTAATTAAATGTCTGGTAATCAATAAGTTATGAAGTTTTCGTCTAACTTTTGGGGATGAGATTAGGTTACTTTAGTGTTTTATCTATGTCACAATGGTGCGATTGTTGCAATTGTTTAGATGTACGAACGAAGCACAATTCCAAGAAACAAATACAAACTATTCAAAAAACAAACACACACTATTTTAAGAAACAAACAACTACAAATTCATTAGTTACAACGCACAATTTCAAAAAACAAACACAAACTATTCAAGAAAAAACACGCACACAATTTTAAAAGCAAACAAACACAAATTCATTAATTACAACGCACAATTTCAAAAAACAAACACGCACGATTCCAAAATCACCTCCCAATTTTTTTCTCTTAAGATTTCTTTAAAAAGAATTAACAAAAATTTAGCACATAAGATGCTACCAAACATGGGTGATTATTTGTTCTAATGGTACTTAGATACAAAGCGAATAAAGGAATCACTTTAAATTTTACCTGACATGGACAAACAAAAATTAAACATCGGCTTGAGTATTGAACTGATGAACAACACTACGAAAGAGGTAAACCTTGGAACTTTCAAGAAATTTATGAGCAACGTAAAAGATGCTGGAAAATACTTGGGAGAGAAATTAAATGGCGAGGGCTTGAATGGAGGTGAATGGAAAAATCAGACTTATACACTAAACTACGAAAACTGCTCGTTAAATGTAGAAATGTTAGCCAGCGCAAATTCTGGAAGCAGAATCATTAAAGGCTTTAAATTTCAATAGACCCAAACCTCAAAAACCGAAAGACATAAAAGATCGTTTTTTTTCATGGGATTATAAATTCTGTTATTTGGAGGGGCTGCTTTGCAGCCCCTTTTTTTATTTTTCCCAGATAGTTACCCAATCGTCGTATTCATATTCTTTGGAACAAAGCGGTTCGTTACATTCGCTACAAAATGTACATACTACATTGCATTTTTCATCCACAACAAATTCAGACAAATCAGATTGTAAAACATCAGTGTTTAGCCAAAAATGAAATTCATTTTTAACTTCTTGAACCCTAACTCTTTGTATCGCAGGTCCTCTTCGATTATCAATGGTTAATTTTTCGACACAATCTGGTAACTCCAAATTTTCAATTTCGGAGTTGTCTTTTTTGGTACAGGAAAATATTAATAAGAAAATGAAGAGGAGGGGTAATTGTTTCATGACTTTATTTTATAAGAAATTTGGTTATGCTTTAGTCTACAAGTTAAAGAACTTGTAGAAATAATTTGCACCAATAGTTGAAATTTTTTTGGCTGTTGTTCTAAAATATAATGGCACCTTGCTCTAGCAAGGTGCCATTATATTTTAGAGCAATAGCTTTTTTCTGAACATCAGAAATATTTCTTTGTATCCTTTTTAGTTGATTCAGTAGCTGGTTCAACTTTTGTTTCAGGTTCAGAAAATTTCCAGACTACATTGATTCCTCCTCTAAGAGAAGTTTGACTTTTTCCTCCGATTTTTAATAAGCCAGGCACATTGTTTGAAAAAGCATTAAATTGAATTGCTCCCAAATTGAGCGTGAATCCACCACCAATATTTGCAGGAACTTCTTTAATCCAACTATAACCCGTACTTAATTGTACCCATTTGGCTGGGCTATAATGGTACGTCAAACCACCTTGGTAAAATTGGTTATCAAATCGATTTCTCGTATGAAGCAAACCAATCACTTGGTGCTTTTTGTCATTGGTTTGATATTGAGCAGTTATCAAAAACTGACCTCCGATGCTTGATTTGTAACTTCCAACCGTTCTGTTAAATTGAAAATCTCTTTTCAATTCAGCTTCAAATTCATCCAATTGGTTTTCTAAATCTTCTTCAATATTATCTGAATTTAAGTCGGCATCGAGTCCATTGAAACTAATTTCACCATCGCCTGATAAGCTGATTGCTCGGCCAAAAGCATTTTTCCATTTGATGTAACCTCCGATATCTTTTGCGGAAGCGGACACTTTCCAATTCTCATCAATTTGATATTGTATTCCCAAATCAACTCCAACACCATGCCCTAATCCATAGTTGTGTTTTCCTTCGAATTCATATCCATCCTCCTCAAAGTACTGCGCGATCATTCCGCCTGAGCGTGCATCCAATTGTAAAGAAGCAGTAGTCGCATAAGCTGGGAAAGAGTTTCCATCCGTAAAAATAGAAGCATCCAAAGAACGAAGTTCGAAATTATTAAAACCAGAATATAGGTTGAAACGGCCACCTACTGAAATTTTAGAATTGATATGATGAGCATAGCCGGCATAGACTTTTTGATAATGCATCAAGCCAAAATTTTCATCATCAAGGTTTACCGTCTCATCGATAAATTGAGCATTTCCTTCTCCAAGATAGGTCAAGACGTTTCGAGATAAATTGGTACTTATTTCAAAAAAGTGTCCATATCCAAAAGATAGAAAGCCTTTATTATTTTTGGTATGAAAACCGAAATAGAAAGGATCAGAATCAAACTTTACATTGATAATATTTTCATCATCTAAATTCGAAACCAATTTTCTGATGTCGATATATTTATAGCCTTCCTGAGTCGTAATCGCATCTTCAGGCGAAAAAGTAGAGTTTGCTGTAAAACTATAGGCTGTTAAGAATGGAAGGTTAAAACAAAGTTCTCCCTCGAGTGGAATCGCTGGATTGTACATATTTGTTACCACTGCCGCACGGGAGCCAAATGCGACCATATCAATCTGAGCAAAAGATAAATTTGTCGATAAGACAAATATTAATAGGAGTATATTTTTCATTGCTAATGTGATTTGTACTATTCTTGAATTTGTAGTTTGACCAATGCTGAAACACCAATCTCAAGACCATCAGTTGTATAAATACCAACTTCGGTATCGCCTTCATTGACTGTTGAAACTCGCACTTTCATGACCAAAATATCATTCAATAACAAGACTTCTATTTGTTTCTCGGAAAGGTCTAAAGTCACTCTATCCGTTGTTGATTCTATTCTTTCACCATTGGTATTTACTTTGGCACCTTTTATTTCTAAGTCTTCGAATACGACAGTTTCGTTGCCAAGACGGCTACTTATCAAATCTATTTTGGTAT
>CALHBQ010000534.1 GCA_937930815.1 uncultured Saprospiraceae bacterium
TCAATAAACGCTGGATTTTCGTAGTCTATTATAAGATTTTGAGAGAAAATTGAAAAGGGAAGCAGCAATAAAGCTGCAAGGGCAACCTGATTTAATGTGTTTTTAAGCATAGCAAATCTTTGGATAGCAAGAGGAAAAGCAGAGGTCCTGTTTCATTTAATAGTCTAAAACTGTCTCAATATAGAAATTAATTTTAAAGATTTTGCAGCTTAGGTTTTTAATTGAAAAATTACAATACATTTGGCTACTGTATTGTTGGTATTTTTTTGAGGAAAAAGTATTTGCAATAAAAAGCCCGCTCCGAAAAATCGGAGCGGGCGAATATCTATAATCTCATGATATGGCTTTCGCCATAGTTCTTAACTTTCTTTATCGTCATTCACTTCCTCGAACTCTACATCTTCAGCTGTGTCTTCGCTTCCTGCATCAGCAGTTGCGTCGCCTGCTCCTGCATCAGCTCCTCCGCCAGCTTGCGCTTCTTGAGTTGCTTTGTACATTTCGTCACTTGCGGCAGCCCATGCGTCATTCAATTTAGTTGTCGCATCTTCGATTTTATCCATGTCTTCAGCGGCGTGTGCTTCCTTCAATTCAGCAGCAGCAGCTTCGATGGCCTCTTTCTTATCAGCAGGTAATTTATCACCATGCTCTTTCAATTGAGAATCCGTTTGGAAAACTAAAGAATCCGCTTTGTTCAATTTCTCGATTCTTTCTTTAGTTTCTCTATCCACATCAGCATTGGCCTCTGCCTCTGCTTTCATTTTTGCGATTTCCTCTTTTGAAAGACCCGTTGATGCTTCGATTCGAATGTTTTGCTCTTTTCCAGTTGCTTTATCTTTTGCAGAAACGCTCAAGATACCATTCGCATCCATATCAAAACTTACCTCAATTTGAGGAGTACCTCGACGTGCTGGTGGAATACCATCCAAAACAAATCGTCCAACTGAACGGTTGTCTCTTGCCATCGGACGCTCACCTTGTAAAATGTGAATTTCTACAGAAGGTTGATTGTCAGCAGCAGTAGAGTAGGTCTTAGATTTTTTACTTGGAATCGTCGTGTTTGACTCGATTACCACATCATAAACACCACCCATTGTTTCGATACCCAAAGAAAGCGGCGTAACATCCAACAATAAAACATCTTTCACATCACCCGTCAAAACTCCACCTTGAATTGCTGCACCTAATGCAACTACCTCATCAGGATTTACTCCTTTGTTAGGTTTCTTTCCGAAGAATTTTTCAACTTCTTCCTGAATTTTAGGGATACGAGTTGAACCACCTACTAAGATGATTTCGTCAATATCGCTTTTGCTCAAACCTGCATCTTTCAATGCCTGAGCACATGGCTTCATTGAACGTTTTACTAAATCAGCAGTCAATGATTCAAACTTAGATCTTGAAAGTTTCAAAACCAAGTGCTTAGGAACACCGTCTGCAGCTGTGATATATGGTAAGTTGATTTCTGTTTCAGCTGAAGCAGACAATTCAATTTTTGCTTTTTCAGCAGCATCTTTCAATCTCTGAAGTGCCATTGGGTCTTTTTTCAAGTCAATGTTCTCCGCAGATTTGAATTCGTCTGCCATCCAATTGATGATTGCTCTATCGAAGTCATCTCCACCCAAGTGTGTATCACCATTGGTAGATTTTACTTCAAAAACACCATCACCCATTTCCAAAATAGAAATATCGAATGTACCACCACCAAGGTCATAAACCGCGATGGTCATATCTTTATTACGCTTATCCAATCCGTAAGCCAAAGCAGCTGCCGTTGGCTCATTGATGATTCTTCTTACTTTAAGGCCAGCAATTTCTCCTGCCTCTTTAGTCGCCTGTCTTTGTGAATCATTGAAATAAGCAGGAACAGTAATAACTGCTTCCGTTACCTCAGAACCCAAAAAGTCTTCAGCCGTTTTCTTCATTTTTTGAAGAACCATAGCTGAAATTTCTTGTGGACTGTATTTACGGTCATCAATCACGACTTTCACCGTGTCATTATCTCCTTTTACCACTTTATAAGAAGTTTCTTTTGCTTCACCTTTTATCTCGGCGAAACGACTTCCCATAAATCTTTTGATAGAAGAAATTGTTTTAGTCGGGTTAGTAATTGCCTGGCGTTTTGCAGGATCACCTACTTTGCGTTCGCCGTTTTCCAAAAAGGCAATAATAGAAGGAGTCGTTCTTCTCCCTTCATCATTTTGAATAACCACTGGCTCGTTACCTTCCATAACAGCAACACAAGAGTTGGTTGTCCCAAGGTCAATTCCTATGATTTTGCTCATTAATATAAATTTTAATTAAAAATGAATTTTATAGTTACATGAGTCATTTATCAATGGATGTGCCATGACATTTTGAGTAGGTATACCTGACTTTTTGTTTGAAAAGGGTAGGAAATGGGCTTTTGTTTTGTCAGTTTCTTTCTTCTGAAATGACAAAACGGCAGAAATTGAAAATTGTAATGATATTGAAACCTTGATTAAATTGATAATTTCTAAGGAGTAGTTTTCTTTTCGACTCAAATCTGGAGATTTGATATTAAATGTCATCAGTTCGGATAACCTCGCCAGCAACTTCTTTTTTGTAAAAAAAAGTAGTTGCTCGTGCAGTTCTCTGAACTGTCACGATAGACTTCAAATCTCCAGATTTGCGTTAATGTAATTAATACAAATTGCGATTAGTTCAATGGCAATACCTTAAAATCTACCTCACCCATCGTCTCGATACTCGCTTTAATGGATTGCCCTGGCTTGATATAAACAGCAGAAGTCGCTGCTCCTGCCATAATATATGCACCAAATGGAATATTCTCACCTGCTGCAATGGATAAACGAGTAGCATTGAAAAGTGCTTCCCATGGATCGCCCAAGATGGCACTTGTGTTTCCTTCTTGCACAACTTCGCCATCAACTTCTAAAGTTACTTTCAGATTATTGATTGGATCTTCAATTGGTTGCCAAGTTCCGATAACTAAACCTGCAGACGAACAATTATCTGCAATCACATCTTCCAAAGAGAATTTGAAGTCTTTGTAACGAGAATCAATAATTTCAATGGCGACAGCGTAACCTGCAATGTATTCTTTAGCCTCTTCCATTGTTTTTAATTCCTTATCAATTTTCTTTTTTACCAAAAAACAAACTTCTGGCTCGGCACGAGGGTGTATGTATTTTGCAATATTGATACTGTTGCCTTGGTTGATGAGCATCTTATCTGTCAATTTTCCCCAAATCATATCATGGACACCCATTTGTTCCATTTTGGCTTTACTCGTAAAACCCATTTTTATCCCAACTGATTTTTCCCCTCGATCTATTCTTCTTTTAATAGAAAGTTTTTGGATTTTATAAGCGTCTTGTTCACTGAATTTTTCCGTCAAAGACAACTGTGGAACAGCTTCTGAATTTTCTGCTGCTTTATCTATTTTTTCTGCTAATTTTCCTAAATTCATTAGAATTTATCTTTTATAAAGTATTGATTATTAATGTTTTGAATTGAGTGTTAAGGGGCTTTCTCATAAGTTTGGATATGTTCGATTTTCAAAATCGAGCATATCTTTAAGTTGTTGATTATGAATAACTTATAAATGTGACGGATTTTGAAAATCCCCCACATTAGGCCTTATGAGGCAGCCTCTTCTGGATGCACGTTTATTCTTCAAATTGAACTGAAACTGTTCCCAATCCTTCGATCGAGGCTTTCACTAAATCTCCAGCTTTTACCTGTGCCATTGGTCCAACTGCTCCTGATAATATTACTTCACCAGCCAATAGTGGACTGCCCATTTTGACCATCATATTTGCCAGCCAGACGGTTGCATTTATTGGACTTCCAAGGCAAGCAGAACCTGCTCCTGTTGAAACTACCTCATCATTAATAAACATTTCCATTTTACAATTAATCATATCAAAATCGCTCAAAAGAGTAGGGCAGTGTCCAACCACAAAATGACTTGCCGATGCATTATCTGCAACGGTATCAGTTATTTTTATGTTCCAATCTTTGATACGACTTCCAACTATTTCGATAGATGGAAGTGCAAAATCAATCGCCTGAATCACATCAATGGTTGTTAAGTTCTTTTTAGTTAAGTCCTTTTTTAACACAAAGGCAATTTCAGCTTCGACCTTAGGTTGCATCAGTTCTTTGATTGAAATACTTCCTCCATTTTGAACTTCCATATTATTAAATAGAATGCCGTAGTCAGGTTGATCGACTCCTAATTGCTTTTGGACGGCTTTGGATGTTAACCCAATTTTTTTGCCTACAATTCTTGCCCCTTTATTTAAATTGAAAAGCGTATTTACGCTTTGAATTTGATAAGCTAAATCAATATTTTCAACTCCGATTTTATCCCGTAGCGGGCTGATTGCTACTTTTGAGGAGGCAGCTTCACGAAGTTGAGTTGCAAAATTTTCTATATCGGAATTGTCGTACATTAATGATTTTTGCTGCAAAGTAAATTGAATGATTGGACTTTTTATAAAATCAAAGAACTTGAATAGTTACTGTTTGTTGTAGTTGTCTATATTTGCAATTTAAATTAATGATTTTCTTAATGTAAATATTGACATACGGTAAATGCAATAATTTGATTTTCTATGTGTCATTGAAAACAACGAACAAAATATTTACCGAAAGAAATCAACAGAAAAATAAATGGCTAAAAATTTGATATATAAAATATTGAAATATAATTTTTAGTAGAAATATTATTAAACTTAATTAAATCTCTAAATCCTAAGGAACATGAGACCTTTTACATTAACAATTTTAGCAGCATTCGCTGTTTTGTTCTTTTCAAATTGCGATAGTGCTGGAATGCAGTCTTCTGCAAAAAAAGAAGTTTCGGGCGTAATAGCAAATGCTGCGAACATGCGAGTGTTTTTCGATAAATCAACTGTAGGTAACGCGAATACTGTAATTGGATATTCGGAAGTCGGTACGGATGGTAGCTTTTCGATTCCATACGATAAGCAACTTGAAGCTGGCCTTTATCGCATAAGAGTAGGTTCAAAAAAGGCATTTATTCCAATTGATGGAACAGAATCTTTCATTAAAGTAAATGCAGATTTAAATACATTGGATAGGTATCAATTTACGGTAGAAGGAGTTCCAGCTGCAACTGAGGCTTTGGCGACTATTGGCAAGTTGGTCAACCGGCAAATTGATGCAGTTGGTGTTCAAAGTGAAATACGAACCTATAAAAGTTCAATGGCTGGTGCCATGGTTTCATTTTTGGCAATGAACAACGCCCAGTTTTTAGATTTTCAAAAAGAAGTCGTAGCAAAATTGGAAGCAGATCATGGTGCAAATTCAATCGTTGGAGAATTCAAAACTTGGGTTTCAACCATGGAACAACAAAAAGCAGCGGCTAATGCTGGACCAATCGCGATTGGAACAGAAGCGCCAGACATTTCATTGTCTGACCCTTTTGGTAAAACATATACGCTTTCCGATTTGAAAGGAAAAGTTGTTTTATTGGATTTTTGGGCAAGTTGGTGTGGCCCATGCCGACGTGAAAATCCGAGCGTAGTAAAAATGTACGATAAATATAACAATCAAGGATTTGAGGTATTCAGCGTTTCTCTTGATCGCGAAAATCAAAAGCAGAGATGGGTGGATGCCATTAATAAGGATAATTTGAAATGGCCTTATCACGTCAGTGATTTGAAATTTTGGCAATCTGCGCCAGCAAGAGTTTACGGCGTAAGGAGTATTCCTCGAACTTTCTTAATTGATAGAGATGGCAAAATTGCTGCTGTCAACATGCGAGGCGCACATGCTATTGAAGCAGAATTGATTAAAATTCTATAACAAGTAAAGTCGAAACTTTCTATTTCTCAAAACGCCTGATTTCATATCTGAAATAAGGCGTTTTGTGTTTTAAAACTTAAGAGTAGGTTTAAATTATTTTGCGACATAATCGAAAATACATATTCGAAATTTACCCGTGCAATAATAATGGAAAATGTGACAGGTATATCAGTCAATAGATGTTTTAGTCAATTTTTAGATTAGAAAAGAATTTTATATGGTTGTCATTACGAAAATTAACAAAATTATTTTTAAATAAAGTGTTTGGCTGTTTGCTGTATGGAAGTTTTTTATTCTGTGAAAAGTTATTTAATAGATTTTTTATTTGGAGTTGTTACTTTTTAGCGAAACCAGCATTTTATTGTGTGTTCTATCTATTTTTTTTATTAAATTTTTAGAATAGCTTTGTTTACAGATAATGATTTTAAACTATTCATAAACATAAAAATTTTCGTAATCATGAAGCCTTCAATAATAGTTCTTATATTAACTATTTCGTTTTTTTGGCTCCCTAACCTTACCGCCCAAACATCGTCAAATAATTTTGAGGTATTGGCCTCTATAGACGAAAACCTTATCGACCTCAAATCAGATGATTGGACTTTTTTCAAAGGAGAAGATGTAAATACTTTCTTCATAGATTTCGAAAAAATAAAATCGAACCTTAATGAAATTAAAGTAACTGATTCTAAAGGTACTGAGGTATTCAAAGATGAACTTTGGAATTTGCCTGTTGACACAATTTATGAGTTAGATTTTCAGACTTATGAAAAGGGAACTTATACAATTGAGATAACTACTTTCACAGAATCTGTTGAAAGAAAAGTTGAAGTAGAATAATTTCTACCTAAAAAAATGAGGATAAAAAAGGCGCAGCTAATTAGTTGCGCCTTTTTTATTTGCGTTTTGCCACGCTTCCCTGATTGGTATTATCATTTTTTGAACTGGATAATTCTCTTCTGAAAAATAATAATAATGATTTTCTTTAGAAATAATGACCATTGAATTGGTGTACTCTCCACCTAAAGCAGGTGCTAACATTGATTTGCTCTTGTTTTCTTTCTTCATGAGCACCTGTTTAATTTCTTTGTAGTTTATACTCCCATAAGCAGTTTCTAAGTGGTCTGATTCGATTTTGATGGTTCCTATACGTTCGCCATGGAAATAGCTAAAGAAGACCGTTCCAAATGCCATAATTCCCGCAAAAAAAGTGAGTAAGCTGAGTATGTTACGATAATGCGTTCCAATACTTTTAGTCTTATTGAGAAAGAGCATTATTAAAAAAGCAAATAAAACCGTTATTATTGAAATATTGGTGGTACTCAAAAATGAACTTTTCAAGGGTTCAAAAATTACCTCTTCCATTTTTTATAATTTATCTAAAACTGATTCAATTAATTTTTTGATTGTCCGTTTTGGTTTGGGGCTAAACGCTCCGTTGGCTCTATTGGCCAATATTGCATTGAAAGAAATGGCTTTGTGGCCTAAGACTTTGGCCAATCCGTAAATTCCAGCGGTTTCCATTTCAAGATTCGTAATTCTGTTTTCATGTAAGTTGAAACTGGACAGTGTTTTTATTAAATTTTTATGCTTTGATTTTGCTCTGATTTGACGTCCTTGAGGCGCATAAAACCCAGGAGCAGTCGCCGTAATTCCTTTTTCAAATCCAACAGAAAATTGATTAAATAGTTCTTTGTCAACTTTAGTAAGATAAGGAGCTGGTAAATTAGATTCTGAAAAATGAGCGGTTAAATTTTCTATTAAATTTTGCTCTTCTTTCGAATTGTTCTTTTTGTAAAAATGCATCAATGAATCAAGGCCTAAGCCAAATTCAGAAATCAATAAACTATCAATTGGAATATCTTTTTGAATTGCACCAGAAGTTCCAATTCTTAAAAAAGATAATGTAGTCAATTCTTTTTTTAAAACTCTTTTCTCTAAATCAATATTAACCAAAGCGTCCAATTCATTTAGAACGATATCAATATTATCCGTTCCGATACCTGTCGAAATGACTGAAATTTGATTTCCTTTTAAATGGCCGGTATGCGTTAAAAATTCACGCGTCCGTTTGATATGCTCAACCGAATCAAAATATCGAGAAACGACGGGCACTCTTTTTTGATCACCGACCAAAATAATTGTTTTGGCAATTTGATGAGGCAACAGATTTAGGTGATAAACACTACCATCTGGATTGAGAATCAACTCAGATTCTTGAATCTTCTTTTTTTGTAAGTTTGCGCTCATTTTAAAAATTGTATAAAAATAGAATCTGTGAGAAAAGTATTTTATTTGAATAGTTGTAATACCTGCCAACGAATTATGGCCGAAGTTGGAATCGACGACAGTTTCGAAAGGCAAAATATAAAAGAAATCAATATTTCCGCTGAAGAATTGGAATTAGCGAAAGAACAGCATGGCAGTTATGAGGCACTTTTCAGCAGAAGAGCGATGAAGTATAGAGGAATGGGGTTGCACGAAAAGACGCTCTCGGAAGATGATTACAAGTCTTTGATTTTAAAAGAATATACTTTTTTAAAAAGGCCAGTTATCTTTTTTGAAAATCAAATTTTTGTAGGAAATACAAAGAAAGTAGTTTCGGCAGCAAAGGAAGCAATTCAGGGTTAATTACACTGCAAAAAAATTGGTTCTAACTTGACTCGATTGCTTTCATTTCCAGCTCGATCGACTATATAAACTTCATAGATTATTGTATCGACCGGGTAAGCCGTAGAAGGGCTACAAGGGTCTTGAAGAAATTGAGGTGGCCATATGCAGCAACTATGTAGAAGCTGAAAAGTGATTTCACCCGAAATTCCATTATTTGCACCTGGTTCGGGTACTTTGGGAAGAATTTTTGCAGAATTTTCAGGAGAATCATCTCTTAAGTCTTTGATGAAAATAGTTGTTTCTCCGTTGTCATCGCCCAAGTCACCGTCGCCGTCTGTAAATGAAATTGTAGCCAAAACTCTATCCGCTATATTTGACTGAGACATTGAGTTATTAGATAAACTTAAATACTCAATTACAGGTTCCGGTGGATAATCGGGCGGTCTGGCACATCCAATATAAAGGAGCGTAATAATAGTAATCGAAGCGATGAAGTAAAAAGAATATTTCATTGATAGTAGAATTGTACAATTTAAACTGCTAAATGTGATTTCAAATTGTAAACTTTAAATGCAATTTCAAAGTAAATCATATCAAAATCATATTTATTTCTAAAAAGAATTGATATTTATCCCGAAAGATGAGTTTTTCCGTTTTTCAAAAAAGAAGTTATTTTTAATGCGATTTCAGTCCTATTTTATTTTAACGGTTTTTACGATGATGTTGTTTAGTTGCAGCATTACAAAACGTATCGGGGAAAATGAACAGCTTTTGACCAAAAATAAAATTGAGTTTGATAAGAATTTTCAAGTTAAAAATGCGGCTTCACTAAAAGCAGAACTCAATACCTTAATCCGCCAAACGCCCAATGAAGAATGGCTTTTCTTTTATAAACTTCCAGCGCATTTATATTTACAAATTGAAGACTATAAAAGGAATAATTTTCCAGAGGAGTATTTTACGGATAAGAATTTTGATTCGGATAGTCTTTCCGAAACTCCACTTGAATCCGCCCTTCGAAACTTAGCCGAGCGTAGAATTGCTGAAAAACCTACTATTTTTAGTGAAGAGCAGATGGATGTAACCGCCAAACAAATGGAAAATTACATGCATAATCGAGGGTATTTTAATGCAAAAGTCAATACTTCCATCAACACTCCAGTTGAAAAATCAAAAGGCGATGATCTATATTTCAATCCTAAAAGAAATCAAGAGATAATTTCGAAAACTGTCGAAGTAACCTATAAAGTAAATTCCAAAAATCTTTATAAAATTGATTCTGTAGAATTCAAATGTAAAGAGGAATCAATTCAAAATATTTTGGATTCAATTTCTGCAAGGTCTTTTTTGAAAAGGGGCGGAGCTGTAGATGGACTCCTATATGATAAAGAGAAAAATCGAATTACAAACACATTAAGAAATAAAGGTTACGCTTTTTTTACCTCCAATTATATCGCTCCGCTTACTGGTGATTCCTCCAATTTTAAAACGAATGTCGTACTTGAAGTTTTACCTTTTAGTTCCGATGAGGAACATAAGAAATATCGAATAGGAGAAATTTATATTTATCCTAATTACAATCCAATTGTAGATGATAGTATAAAATTAGATACCATAATTGAAGGCTATCATTTTATCGGAGAAAAAGAGCAAAAATTTTGGATAAAGCCACATCGACTTGCTGAAAATATTTTTATTAAAAAAGGAGAACTTTATCAGCAAAACAAGCTGAACAAAACCAATCGAAAGTTAACTGATTTAGGCGCTTTTCGATTTGTGAATTTTAGACAAGAAATTGATCCTAATGATCCTGGGAAAATCAATATTTCGATCCAAATAACTCCTCGGAAAAAGTGGGAGATGGGGTATGATTTGGAACCTAACTTTACTCAAAGGAATGTTACGAATAGTGCGTTGAATCTTTTCGGTGTTTCAGGAAATATTTATTTAGGAAACAAAAATCTTTTACGTGGAGCAGAGCAACTTTCTATCAATTTTTTTCCGGGTTTCGAATTCAATTTGGGCGATAATTTAGGGTTGAATGTAATTGATATTCGCTTTCAGGCGAATGTCGATATTCCTCGATTTACAGACTATTTAGGTATTTACAAGGGGCTAAATCGGTTGAACTTATTGGGTGATAAAACTTATTTTTCTTTGCAAGATTTGGCTAAGACAAGGGCGCATCTTGGATATAATTATTTATCAATCGAACGATTTTATACCTACCATTTGTTTGATGCCGGTTGGGGGTTTGATTATCGAAATCGACGTAAACGATTCATTTTCAATAACTTAGCGATAGATGTTTTACGGCCAGTTAGTATCAAACCTGCATTCGAAACGATTTTAGATAATAACCAATTCTTGTCCAATAGTTTTGGAGATCAATTATTTACTGGATTTTTGCTTCGTGATTTTAGTTATATTTGGAATAAGAAACCTAACGTTTTTGGGGAAAGTTATTTCTTTAGATTTTTTACTGAAATTTCTGGGGCAGAAGTATTGGGAATCAATAAACTCTACAATGCTTTTGGAAATAATAAGGACACATTGAAATTAGGCCCAACCTTCGAATTTTCGCAATTCGCTAAATTCGAAATTGATGCACGCTACACACGAAAATTTAACTCCAAAATCTCTGCTGCTTCTCGGATAAATATTGGTGTTGCTTTTCCTTTTGGTAACTCGGGAGAAGTGCCATATGTAAAACAATTTTATGTCGGTGGCCCACAATCAATTAGGGCATGGGGAGCACGTGGATTAGGGCCAGGTTCTTATCGAGATTCGTTGACTCAAAATACCAATAATCGACTCCTTTTTTACCAGACTGGAGATTTTAAATTTGAGCTAAACGGTGAGATTAGATTCTTTTTAACCCAGTTTTTTGCCAGATTAGAAGGAGCTTTTTTTGTTGATATTGGAAATGTCTGGACATTAAACCCTGATAACCAAAATGGACGGCCAGGAAGTGAACTTCAATGGAAACCAAGAATTGAAAACGGAGTGGAAATTGGTGATAATTTTTTCAAAGAAATGGCAATTGGAACAGGAATAGGATTCAGATTTGATTTTGATTATTTCCTCCTTAGATTTGATTTGGGGTACCCCATTAAGAATCCATATAAAACACTCTTACCAGATGGGACCAGTACTTACTTAGCTACCCCAACGCTCAATGACTTAAGTACTTCTGATTTGAACTATAATTTAGGAATGAATTATCCTTTTTAAAATATTGGCTGAGATCTTTAGGTTTCTCAGCCAATATTTTTTTGAATCTACTTATTTGAGAATACTAAATATTCCCACGGAGCCATTTTTAAGGTCATTTTACTTGGCATTGTTACGGAACCTTCCTCAAACACATTGGAATATCCTCCAGCGAATTTTCCTAAATCTAAATCAATCTCCTTTTCATTTTTGCTCATATTTATGATGGTCAAAACTTTATCGCCATTTTTTTTTCGAGCATAAGCGTAGATGTTGTCATTATCAGAAGTAGATAGTTTTTGAATTTTTCCACCAAATTCTCCATTTCGTAACGCTTGATTCTTGTGCTTCAATTCAGTTAGTTTCTGATAAAATGCTGATTTGTTATAGGTACCCCAATCAATTGGATCACGTTCAAAAAATTCTAACCTTTTATTCAAACTTGCTTCCTGCCCATTGTAAATCAAAGGCATTCCTTCAAAAGTGAAAACAAAAACAGCCATCGCATCACCAGCATCACCCATTCTTTCTTTGACAGTTCCAGCCCAAGTATTTTCGTCGTGATTTGAAGTGAAATTCATGTGATAGCCACGCGTATATTTTTCTTTATCTGCTTTGTACCACTCATCAATGGCCGATGCTTTCTTTTTGCCTTTCGCAATTTCATTGAGCAAATGATGCAGTGACCATCCATAATCAGAGGCGAATGAACCAGAGTTTCTTTGTTCCGGAACTTCTCCTTCAGCTAACATGTAAACTTCCCCAGCAGCTCTTAAAGCCTTACTACATTCTACCCAAAAATCATTCGGAACGCCATGAGCAACATCCATTCTGAAACCATCCACATTCATATCAGTAATCCAATATTTCATGTCAGAAATCATGGTTTTGCGCATCTCTTTATTGTCGTAATTTAAATCCGCTACATCTGTCCAACCCCACGATTCACCTGTGTTATAATCAATTGGATCAATTATTTTTCCATCAACTTGAGTATAAAAATCTCGATTGCTTTCAATCCAAGGATGATCCCAACCAGTATGGTTTGGAACCCAATCCAAAATAATTTTCATTCCTAATGAATGAATTTTATCAACCATAGTTTTAAAATCAGCATCTGTACCGTGATCTGGATTTACTTTTTTGAAATCAGCGACGGCATATGGGCTTCCTTGGTACTTTTTCCGTTCTTCTGGATCTCTGATATTGTCCACCAAAACATCACCAGTAGCTTTCCTTTTCAATTCGCTAATAGGAAAAATAGGCATGAACCAAATGATATCTACACCTAATTTTTTCAACCTCGGGAGCTGTTCAGTGACCTCAGCAAAAGTTCCATTTTTTGAAAATTGACGCGTATTTAGTTCATAAATAACGGCATTTTTGGCCCAGTCCGGTTGTATAGTTGTGGTACCATCGTCTTTCATCGTAAAGGTATTAGAATTTTTATCAGCTTGTTCTCCTTCCTTGGATACAGCTTTGCAATTAATTTGAAAACAAATTCCCAAAACGGCTAAGACTAAAACTATCGCATTGTTAAATTTCATAATTCAAAAATTCCAAATGCCGATTTGGAGAGTATTTCCTATTAGTAGGTTAAAACGAGGGTAGGTGTTAGGGATAAATAAAACTTAGGAAACTCTAAAAAGGCATAATTAACAAATTTTGTACCCTTATCACTCGTTTAGCAAAAGTATAACTACAAATTAGATTTGAGGGTATTTCGTCATTTAATTTTGGGGTTAACAAACTAAACTTAAATTTGCAGCCCAGAAACATACTTCATGATAAAAGCAAAGAATATAAATAAGTCCTACGGCCAACTTCATGTTTTGAAAGGGGTGAATTTGCATGTCGAAAAAGGAGAGATAGTATCCATTGTAGGGAAGTCTGGGGCAGGTAAAACAACCTTACTTCATATTTTAGGAACGCTTGATTCACCTGATGAAGGACAACTTTCGATAGCTGATGAAACGGTGAATGGATTTAATTCAAAAGAATTAGCTGCTTTTCGAAATAAAAGAATTGGCTTTGTTTTTCAATTTCATCATCTTTTGCCTGAATTTTCTGCCTTAGAAAATGTTTGTATGCCTGGTTTTATTGCAAAAAGAGAACAAGCTGAAGTTGAGGCAAAAGCAAAAGAGCTGCTTACTTATTTAGGCCTAAAAGACCGAATTTCTCATAAGCCAAATCAAATGTCTGGTGGAGAGCAACAGCGAGTAGCGATAGCACGGGCGTTGATCAATAACCCATCGGTTGTTTTTGCAGACGAGCCGACAGGTAATCTTGACTCCGCTACTTCAGATGAACTTCATCAATTGCTTTTTCAATTAAGAAAGGATTTTAATCAAACCTTTATTATCGTTACCCATAATGAAGAATTGGCAAAAATGAGTGATAGAATTTTAGAAATGGAAGATGGTAGAATTAAAGCGTCATAAAATTGATTGTTAGTGAAAATTATCATTTCTTTGCTGCGAAAGAATTTTTTCGCGACTAACTGGTCATTTGAAATTTATGTTGAGTAGAAGGAATATCCGCATTAAAATAATGCAGGTTTTGTATTCGATGAATCGTGATAAAGAAATTACCCTGACAGCAGGTGTAAAACGATACCATCGTTATGTTGACAAAACTTATGAGTTGTATCTGTACACGCTGTATTTGTTATACAAATTATGTGGTATTTCTATTAAGGAATCTAACCAACGTAAATCAAAACACATCCTATCTGCAGAAGATAAATCATTTACCCCAAAGCTTTGGGAAAATGAAATTGTCCAATCTCTCCACAACAATCTTAAGTTACAAAAGGCATGGAAACAGGCTGGTTTTACTGGTTTGGTAGATGAAGATTACTTGACCAACAAGTATAAGTCTTTTTCAAAATTAGAAGAATATGCTGGATACATGGGGCAAAAAGCTTCAACTATCCAAAATCATAAAGACATAATTCAGTTGTTGTTCAAGTCTTGTATTAAAGATGAGAACTTTGTGGATATGGTAGAAGCGCATAACCCACATTGGTCAATTGACGATAGCTTGGTGATTGGTTCAATGAAAAGAACATTAAAGTCTCTTCCGAATGATAATGAAGATTTTTTCGAAAGCTATTTGCCAGAAGATGAGCCAGTGAATGAATATGGCGCTGAGCTTTTGAAAATGGTTTTGCAAAAAGACGAAGAACTTTTGCTAATTATAGAACCGGCCCTTCAAAATTGGGATATTTCTCGCGTAGCCATCCTTGATTTGATTTTATTAAAAATGGCAGTTTGTGAATTGATGTACTTTCCAACGATTCCTACCAAAGTTACCTTGAACGAATTTGTAGAGGTGTCAAAACTTTACAGTACAGATAAAAGTAAAGATTTTATTAACGGGATTCTTGATAGACTTTTGAAACAACTTTCTAAGGAAGGAAAAATCAAAAAAGAGGGTAGAGGTCTTGTCGAATAGCTTTATGCCTCTATTAGTAAGGGCAATTCATGAATTGCCCTTACTAATAGATACTTCTTATTGATTGACAAAGGCAGTTATCATACTACAATAAACTCCAGCAGTTTCTGTCCGCATTCTCATATCACCAAAAGTTATGGGCTGGAA
>CALHBQ010000535.1 GCA_937930815.1 uncultured Saprospiraceae bacterium
ACATCGCCAAACTCCATGTTCAAAACTGGCAATCAAGTTACCGAGGCTCTTGGTCCGATAATTTTTTAGATAATATCGCCCCTCAAAAACAATTGGACATTTGGACAAAACGTCTGAACACACCCAACGAAAATCAACATATCATTTTGGCAGAAACCTGTCCCGGGTTTACTTCGGGAGCTGAAAGTCAACTCATTGGTTTTGCCTGCACTCAACTCGATGATGACGAAAAATATGGAGCTCTTTTAGATAATTTGCACGTCGATACGAAATGGCGTGGTTTCGGAATCGGTAGGCAATTAACCCATGCCTCAATGGATTGGGTGCGTTCAAAAAATCCAAATTCTGGTTACTATTTATGGGTCTTGAAAAGTAACGAACCGGCACGTAATTTTTACAAAAAATTAGGCGGCAAAGAAGTAGAGACTGTCATTGATAATAGCCCTGAAATGGGAACTTATATTTTAGTTCGATGCTTTTGGAAAGTTATTTGATTTGCGATTTATGTACTGCTGTTCTCAAAATTTCCTCGTAATAATTCTCATACTCGGGAAGAATATTTTCCAATGAAAAGCGCTGTGCTTGTTTCAAGGCATTCGCTCTAAATTCAGTTAGTTTCGCATCGTCTGAAAGTAGTTTAATACTTGATTGAGCCAATGAATCGACATCGCCTATTTCGCTCAAATAACCAGTTATCCCTTCGATATTCACTTCAGGCAAACCACCCGCATTAGAAGAAATGACAGGTACTTCGCAAGCCATTGCTTCGAGGGCAGCGAGACCAAAACTCTCACTTTCGGAAGGCATCAAAAATAAATCTGAAACAGCCAAAACTTCTTCCACAGCTTCCTGTTTTCCGAGGAAACGGATTTCGTGACAAAGGCCGATTTGGCGGCAGAGTTCTTCCAATCTATTTCGCTCTGGACCATCGCCGACGAGCATCAATTTGCAAGGAATTTTTTCGTAGATTTTTTGGAAAGCACGAATCACATCGTCAATTCTTTTAACCTTACGGAAATTGGAAACGTGAACGAGTATTTTTTCGCCATTTGGCGCAATCGCTTTTTTGAAATGGTCTTTATTTACTTTTTTGAAACGATTGAAATCAATGAAATTGTAAATGACTTTGATGTCTTTTTCAATTTTAAAGGAATCCAATGTTTGTTGTTTCAAACTCTCTGAAACAGCTGTTACTCCATCTGATTTATTAATAGAAAATTCAACCACCGGCGAAAACGCAGGGTTGTTTCCAACAAGCGTAATATCTGTTCCGTGCAAAGTGGTAATCACTGGAACATAGCGACCTTCTGTGAGTAAAATTTTCTTCGCGAGATAAGCGACCGTTGCGTGTGGAATCGCATAGTGAACGTGCAACAATTCCAGTTTTTCATTGCGAACAACATCGACCAATTTACTGGTCAGTGTTGTATCATACGGCGCATATTCAAAAAGCGGATAATCTGATTGGGACACTTCGTGATAGAAGACATTTTCCTGAAAAGGATTCATACGCGCCGGTGGGCGATAGGTGATAAAGTGAACTTGATGCCCTTTTCGCGCCAAGCCTAATCCAAGTTCAGTAGCTAAAACGCCACTTCCTCCATACGTTGGGTAACAAACGATGCCTATTTTCACTTATGTTGAATTTTTAATGTTCAAATGTATGGGAGAATAACACGGCAATTGAAAAAAAGTTATGACGTGAAAATCTTAATAATTTGCTCAATTGTCAACTTCTCCTGGGCGCCCGTTTCCATATTCTTAAAAGACAATTTACCGGTCTCCGCTTCTTCCGAACCGACCAAAACGATAAATGGAACATCGCGATCATTTGCGTATTTCATCTGCTTTTTGAGCTTGGTTGGTTTAGGATATAAATCTGCATTTATTCCTGCTTGACGTATTTGTGTCAATTGTTTGAAAGCAAAATTATGCGCCTCGTCATCAAACGCAATAAAAAGAATTTGCAGGTTTTCTGGATTGGATTCAGGGAACAAATCTAACTCTTCCATCACATCATAAATCCGCTCTGCGCCGAAAGAAACGCCAACGCCTGACATATCCTTCATTCCAAACATACTGGTCAAATCTGCATAACGACCACCGCCGCCGATGCTGCCCATTTTTACAGTTGGGTAAGTTTCTGGATCGTGAACTACTTCAAAAATACAGCCGGTGTAATAACTTAATCCACGCGCCAAAGTAATATCAAATTGAACTTGATTTTTCAACGAAGTACCTTCTAAGTAATTGAAAGTGGTTTCCAATTCTTCGATGCCTTTCAAACCAGTTTCGCTTGTCGAGAAAAGTGGTTTTAATTCTTTTAATTCTTTTACGTTGAGAACTTTTCTAATCGTTTCGATGGCACTGTCAGAAATACCGCGTTTCGACATTTCTTCACAAATCTTATCCATTCCGATTTTATCTAACTTATCAATCGCAACGGTCATGTTCATAAAGTTGTCGGAACAGCCAGCGACTTCTGCCATACCTGCCAATATCTTTCGGTTGTTAATTTTAGTAATCGTTTTCAAATCTAAATTGCCGAAAACCTCATCATAAATTTGCACCAACTCAGCCTCATACATCAACGAAGTTGAACCCACTACATCCACATCACATTGATAAAATTCTTGGTATCGCCCCTTCTGCGGACGATCTGCTCGCCACACTGGTTCAATCGCATATCGCTTGAATGGAAACGCAATATCGTTTTGGTGCATGACCACATATCGCGCAAACGGAACCGTCAAATCATAACGCAAACCACGTTTTGACAAAGAAGAAACAGCCTTGTTGGAGTCTAAATTTGCGAGGGCATCTTTATCGGCTTTCGCCAAAAAGTCGCCATTATTCAAAACCTTGAAAAGCAACTTATCACCTTCTTCCCCATATTTTCCCGTAAGGGTCGAAAGGTTCTCCATCACAGGCGTTTCGATAGGCTGATAGCCATATTTCACGAATACTTTCCGAATGGTTTCAAAAATATAATTACGCTTGATAACTTGCTGAGGAAGGAAGTCTCGGGTTCCTTTTGGGACGGATGGTTTCATTTTAATAAAGGTGTAAGGGGCGAGGAGCGAGGAGCGAGGATACAAGCGCAAACCTGACTCCTCACCCCTCTCTCCTCGCTCCTAAAATTACATCATTGGTGTGAAAGTAGGACTCTGACTCTGAATATTGCTAAAATGTTTGATATAGTCAATCAAACTTTTCTTTACGATTTCAATCGCTACTTCGCGACCTTGAATCTTTTCTACTTCAACCGTTTTATTTTCGAGTTTTTTATAATCCTCGAAGAAATTTTGAATTTCTTTTCTAAAATGCGCAGGTAATTCAGTCGCATCATTGATGTGGTTGACTGACATATCATGTTGTGCTACTGCGATGATTTTATCATCAGCTTCGCCATTGTCCAACATTCGCATCACGCCAATTACTTTGGCAGGAACGATACATCTTGGTACCAAATCAATTTGAGATAGAATCAAAATATCCAACGGATCTTTGTCATCACAATAGGTTTTAGGAATAAAACCATAGTTGGCTGGATAGTACATTGCTGAGTAAAGTACTCGATCCAAAATCAACAAACCAGATTCTTTATCCAATTCGTATTTGGCTCTTGAGCCTTTCGGAATTTCGATAATTCCATTCACCACTTCCGGTGCTTCTTTTCCTATGTTTACCGTATGCCACGGATTACTTACAATCATTTTTTTACTTTTTTTGGCAAACCCCTTGTAAAGAGCTATTTGTTTTAAAATCTGGGTTTTGGTGATTTTACGTAAAGCGGAGCGGTGCTCCGCAAAAGATTAGTCCGCGGAGTACCACTCCACGCTACATTATATCGCAGACGTAAACTGCTTCAAAAATCGTACGTCATTTTCAAACAACAAACGAATATCATTAATTCCATATAACATCATGGCTTGGCGTTCGATACCCATACCGAAAGCAAAACCAGTGTATTTTTCAGAGTCAATACCACAATTCTCCAAAACTTTTGGGTCAACCATACCGCAACCCAAAACTTCTACCCAACCAGTGTATTTGCAAACATTACACCCTTTAGCATCACAGATAAAACAGGAAACGTCCATCTCCGCACTTGGTTCTGTAAAAGGGAAAAAAGAAGGGCGCAAACGAATATTTACATTTTCTCCGTACATCTCTTTGGCGAAATACATCAACGTTTGACGCAAGTCAGCAAAAGAAACATTTTCATCAACATACAATCCTTCTACTTGATGAAACTGACAGTGCGAACGCGCAGAAATTGTTTCGTTTCTATAAACACGTCCTGGTGCAATAATTCTTAAAGGTGGTTGATTATGTTCCATCACCCGCGCCTGTACACTTGAGGTGTGCGTGCGGAGTAACATCTCCGTACTGTTTTTCAAATAATAAGTGTCCTGCATATCGCGGGCAGGGTGGTCTTCCGGCGTATTCATGGCCGTGAAGTTGTGCCAATCATCTTCAATTTCTCTTTCAGCTGCAACGCCGAATCCTATTTTTTCAAAAATTGAAATGATTCGATTCATTGTTGTTGAAATCGGATGGCGGCTGCCCAATGCAATCGGGTCTCCTGGTGCGGTCAAATCCAAATCACCTGCACTTGCAGATTCAGCGACCGCTTCAAGGGATTCTTGCAATTGCTCAAATTTAGCTTCAGCGGTTTGCTTAGCTCGATTGACCAATTGACCAAAATCCTTCTTCATTTCATTAGGAATATTCCTAATTTCACCCATCAAAGGTTTGATGATATTTTTGGAGCCGAGGTACTTAATTCTGAATTGTTCTACTGCTTCCTTATTGGCAGGGGTAGCTTGCTCAATTTCTGAAATGATTTGCTCGACTTTCGCGAATGTTTCGTTTGACATAAGACACTAAAATTTAAGGGTGCAAAGGTAAGGAATTTCAGTAATGCAGGTGTAGATGTTATTTAATTTCTAAACCTCTAACGTAAGAAATTCACGAATGGGCATTTTTAACAAAAAAAACAGCACCGAAAGTTCCGATACTGTTTTGAATTTTTGTGAGACAACACGCCTTAATTTGCTGTCTCAGCCCTAACCAAATAAAACCAAAATTATTACTAAATCTTTTAGTGTTAATTTTACTATAAGCAAAGATGCGATATAGAATCTTTAAAACCAAACGAATAAAAATAAATGACCATTTTTTAGATTA
>CALHBQ010000536.1 GCA_937930815.1 uncultured Saprospiraceae bacterium
AGGCTGCGTTGTTGCTTTTTCATGACTTAAAATTTTGGAAGATTAATAATAATTGCAATATCTTATAATATAGATTTGCGTTAGAACCAGATTTTTATAAAAGTCAGGTTTCAAATTCTAATAACCTGAATCCTAATTTAACTTAAGGGATAAATAGCGAAAAGGCAATTTCAACTTTAAAAGATGCTTGCATTTTGTACTATTTGTCAGTTAAGCGTTACTTGCAGTTCAATTTTTTAGAGAAAACCATTTTCACATTGAATAAAAAATACAGGTTTCTGTTTCTTAAGACCCGATATTGGAGGCTTTCCACTATTTACACGATTGGAATTTATTTCGTTTTTCAGTTTTTAGCCTGCACGGATTCCTCTCCTCGAGTGATTACCCCCGCTTTTTATCATTGGAAAACGAATCTATCAATAGATTCTTCAGTTATTTCAAATTTGGATTCTTTAAAAGTTGAAAAGCTTTATATCAAGTTTTTTGATATTGATTGGAGCAGTTCAGCTGGAGAGGCGATTCCAAAAGCCATTTTGATTGCAAATGATTTTGATCTGCAAAAAGAAATCATTCCTACCATCTTTATCACCAATCGTACTTTTCTAAAAACAGATGAAAAGGCTCAAAAAGTACTCGCTCAAAGAACGGCTCAAAAGATAAAATCCATTTCTAAAAAATATGGTATTCCTGCTCCAAAAGAAATTCAATTTGATTGTGACTGGAGTGGCAAAACCCGCGAGGCATTTTTCAATTTTATTAAAATTTTTAAAAAGGAAATTGATGTTTCTATTAAAATTTCTTCGACGATTCGATTGCATCAAGTAAAATATTTTGAAAAAACAGGCGTGCCACCTGTCGATAAAGGAATGCTCATGTTTTATAATATGAGTGACTTGGATCATTGGGAAACTGAAAATTCAATTATCGATTTAGCGGAAGCGGAAAAATATTTTCAAAATTTTGACAAATATCCGTTGACTTTGGATGTGGCCTTACCTGCTTACTCTTGGGCTGTTTTGTTCAGAAATGGTAAGTTGATAAAATTGATTCCTGGAGTGAAAAAATCTGAATTAGAGCAATTTGAATTGTTGGAACCAAATCGGTACAAAGTGAATGAGAGTACCTATTTTCAAGGTCATTATTTATATGAAAATGATTGGCTTCGTTTTGAAAATATAGAACATACAACCTTGTTAAAAGCAGCCAATAGATTAGCGAAAATCATAGAAAATCCTAACTTAACCGTCAGTTTTTATCATTTGGGAAATCACTCCTTCGAAGATTTTTCAATTAAAATGTATGATGATGTTTTGGAAGCGTTCGAATAAGGGATTAGTTAAGATTCCAACCTTTTTAGTCTTTCTCCAAAAAGGGATAGGCGGAATAGTACTTACTCTACTCTTCCAATTCCTTCTCCCTGCCTCCATCGCTTACAGCTGCGGCCCTATGCGAGAGGTCTCCTACGGCTACTCTTTTTTCGATGCACGCAATTTTGTAGATGTGAAAAATTACCCACAATTATTGGGGCAATTTTCTGGTATTTTTAGACGATACGACTGGGCGAAAAACATCCAAACGAACGAAAATATAGACGAATGGAGCGGTCGTTTTTGTGATAATTCTACCAAAAAAGATATCAAAGAATTGGTCTATAAATCATCCATAAGTTCATTGGAAGAATTGAGGACTGCTGCAAAAAGTAAGTCGATTCCTGTGCCTGCTGTTTTGAACAATAATAGTTTTGCAAAACAATTGGCGAGTAGTAAATGTGTCGAAACGATTGACTATTTAATCTTTGCCAAAAGGTGTGAACCATTTGTTGTGCATGGGAATTACTGGGGTGAAGAACGGCCTGAAATAGTTCAAATGTATGACTTGATTGAGGAAGGGAAAAAGCGTTTCAAAAAAACGGATTCGCATTTTATTCGATTGCGCTATGCTTATCAATTGATTCGTTTGGCGCATTATGCGAGAGACTATTCATTGACCCTTAATTTGTACGAATTGTTATTGCCAAAAGTCGATGTGCGGGTCAAAAGTATTTTGCATTATTGGATTTTGGGGCACAAGGCAGGCGCACTCCAAAGTATTGGAAAACGTATCGAAGCATCCATTATTTATGCTGATATTTTTGAGCATTGTCCGAGCAAAAGAGAGCAGGCATTTATGAGTTTTGATATCAAAACAAATAAAGAATGGGAGACGGCAATCAACGAATGTGATAGTGATAGTTTGCGTGCGACTTTTCATGCGATGCGGGCATACAATGACCAAAGCAGAGCAGTGGAAGAATTAGAAAAAATTTATGGGTATAGCCCAGATCATAGTTTGCTTAAGTTGTTGACTGTCAGGGAGATAAAGAAGTTGGAAAGCCGATTTTTGGGAGAAGAATTTAAAACGAAAGGAAAGATTCAACGTGATTATTTGAAAATGAATAAACGCGATGCGGAGGACTATTTGAATCGTTTTGAGGCTTTGGTTTCTAAAATTGCGACAGAAGATAGGTCAAAAGAAAAAGACTTTTGGTTGCTCTGTCGAGGCTATTTGAAGCTACTAAAAAACGAACGAAATGAAGCCAAAGAAGACTTTGAAAAAGTAGCCGAAATTACCAGTGATCCCAAAGTCAAAGACCAGTTGGATAAATTCAATTTACAACTCCGAATTTTGGAATGGCGGGTCTTAGATGATGACTTGGCAGATGAAGCATACGAACAATTTGTTGAGCTAAATGACGATGAAGGATTGAAAGATTTTAGAAATTTTTTGATTCATAAAATGTCAAATTTGTATAAAACAAATGACCGCCCAGGCGCTGCTTTTTTATGTGAATATCCAGCCAATAAATTATACGCGAATCCGAAAGTAGAAATGGTCGATGACCTCATCGCAATGGCAGAAAAGAAACCCAAAAATCGGTTTGAACGAATGTTGGTTGAACCGAACGGAAATTCGATTTTGAATGAATTGTATGACATTAAAGCAATGAAATATTTGCGTGAAGGAAAAGTCGCTGCGGCACTGGAATGGTACAAAAAAATCCCTCGAAACGAATGGGTAAAGTTTGGAAAATTCAACTCATTCGAAGAGCGGATTGGTGAATGTGTCAACTGCCCACTTCAGTATAGTTCAGAATTATTGACCAAAGGAGAATTGATTGAAAAAATGCTCTCCATCGAATATGAATCCAGAGCTAAAATTGAAGACAATGCCATCTATCTTTATCAGTTAGGTTTGGCGTATTTCAATATGAGTTACTTTGGGCATAGTTGGCAAATGACCGATCGATTTAGGTCAGGAAGTAATTGGTATTACCGAAATGTAGATCGAGTTTTTACGACTTGGATGTTTCCTAATGGCAATCACGAAAATCATGATTTGTCAAAAGCACTGATCTATTTTGAGCAAGCCAGAGCCAATGCGAAAAATCCAGAATTAGCTGCAAAAGCAGCATATATGGCAGCGCGTTGTGAGCAAAATTTCTACTTCACGATGCCGAGCAAACCGCCGACTCGACCACGAGAGTATTTCCAAATTTTGAAAGAAAAATATTCGAAAACGAAATTTTATGACAACTTGGTGAAGGAGTGTAAGTATTTTAAATTCTATGTTTCAAAGTGATTTTTATTAAACCATATAAGGCATTTAAGGACATATAAGTTGCTCAAAGCTTAAATGCACTTAAATGCCTTAAATGGTTCTACATTAAACTATTCACTTTTTTCAATTTGAATCACTTCTTCCAAACTCATTTCGTGAAATTTGACACTCAGTTTTCCAAGTTTCAAACGAATATCCCGATTGATTGGTTTTGAAAATCCTTTTTTGTCAAAAGTTAGATTTTGATTTTTTTCTAAAAATAAATCTAAGGATTCGTCAATAACAAACTCGATATGTTCCCAACCATCTGTGTAATGACTACCTGTTTTGGGAGCGGGCAATTCCAAAAGGGGAATTGAGCGACCTTCAAATTTGATTGGATTTTTTAGCTTGAAAACGGAGATGTTTCTTCCATTGATTTCGGATTCGATGAGGAGTTGGTTTTCTTTTTCTAAAGTTGATTTTAAGGTCCTATATTTTTTTTGCGTTTCAACTCGATAACAAATATGGTCGAGGAAATAGTTCGAAATATCAATTTCGACTGATTTTAAATCATTAAAAATTTTAGAAAGAAAAAGATTTGGACTTGGAAGATGACGCATCACTAAGAGCTATTTTAAAATTTTGGAAAAATCAGGTTCAAAAAGATTAGGTTTAAAGCTGAATTTTAAAAACGCTCTAAATTTATTGAGTCATAAAAGTATAATTTCCAATTCAATATTGAATTGGACCTAAGTTATTTTAGAACAAAGAATAATAATTGATATAATTAAACACTTTTTTCTAATCCTTCCTTTTAGTTTCGCGTTGATAACATAAAAATAGATTTATGCGAAGGCAAGTATATGAAGGAACCACCGACGAATATTTTGAAATCATCCATTTGGATGGCAGCTCCTCTCTACCAGAAAAGTTGATTGATGGGCAGTTGTCTATTTTCTGGTTTGAAGAAGATGACAATTGTTTTATTATTGATTCAAAAGATTATGTTTTTAATAAAAATCAATTGATTTGTCTGACTTCGATGCATCAGGTAATTGTACAGAAAATGGGGAAAGCGAGATATGTTCGTTTTAATTCTCCTTTTTTCTGCATTTTAAATCATGATAGTGAAGTAGGGTGTAAAGGGGTTTTATTTTTTGGGTCTTCTAATTTGCCCGTCTTATTTCCAAATACTGCCGATATTGAAATTTTAGAAACAGTTTGGAAAATGATCCAAATAGAAATGGCATCAAAAGATAACCTACAATTGGAGATGCTTCAAATGATGCTAAAACGATTCCTCATTCTTTGTACCCGTATATATAAGACTCAGGAAAATTTCAATGCCATAAATGATAAGCAAGTCAATATTGTTCGAGAATTCAATTTTTTAGTCGAGCAACATTTCAAAGAAAAACACTCTGTGGCGGAGTATGCCTCTATTTTAAATAAATCGC
>CALHBQ010000537.1 GCA_937930815.1 uncultured Saprospiraceae bacterium
CAACGATATGGACGGTTATAATTCAGACGAAGATTGTGATGATGGAAATGGGGCAATTAATCCAGGAGCAACCGAAATTCCAAACAATAATATTGATGAAAATTGTGATGGAATATTTGATGTTATAGATGAAGATATGGACGGTTTTAATTCAGATGAAGATTGTGACGATACGAATGCGTCTGTAAATCCAAATGCGATGGAAATCGCAAATAACAATATTGATGAAAACTGTGATGGCGTTTTCCTAATCATAGATGATGACATGGATGGTTTCAATTCGGATGAAGATTGCGATGATACAAATGCTTCCATCAATCCAAATGCGATTGAAATTCCGAATAACACAATTGATGAAGATTGCGATGGAGTAGCTCAAATCATCGATAACGATATGGACGGTTTTAATTCAGATGAAGATTGTGACGATACGAATGCGTCTGTAAATCCAAATGCAACAGAAATCGCGAATAACAATATTGATGAAAACTGTGATGGCGTTTTCCTAATCATTGATGATGACATGGATGGTTTTAATTCGGATGAAGATTGCGATGACACGAATGCGTCCATTAATCCAAATGCAGTAGAAATTCCAAACAATACGATAGACGAAGATTGTGATGGAGTAGCTTTAGTTATCGATGAAGACATGGACGGCTTCAATTCAGACGAAGATTGCGATGATACGAATGCGGCTGTAAATCCGAATGCGACGGAGATTCCGAATAACACAATCGATGAAGATTGCGATGGCATTGCCTTAGTAATTGATGATGACATGGATGGCTTCAATTCAGATGAAGATTGTGATGATACAAATGCGGCTGTAAATCCAAACGCGATGGAAATTCCGAATAATACGGTAGATGAAGATTGCGATGGCATCGCTCAAATGATTGATGACGACATGGACGGCTTCAACTCAGATGAAGATTGTGATGATATGAATGCGGCTGTAAATCCGAATGCGACGGAGATTCCGAATAATACGATAGATGAAGATTGCGACGGCGTTGCTTTAGTAATCGACGACGACATGGATGGCTTCAATTCAGACGAAGATTGCGATGATATGAATGCGGCTGTAAATCCAAATGCGATGGAAATTCCAAATAATACGGTAGATGAAGATTGCGATGGCATCGCTCAAATGATTGATGACGACATGGACGGCTTCAACTCAGACGAAGATTGCGATGATACGAATGCGGCTATCAATCCAGGAGCAACGGAAATTCCAAATAATACAATAGATGAAGATTGTGATGGTATCGTTTTAGTCATCGATAACGATATGGACGGTTTCAATTCAGATGAAGATTGTGATGATACCAACCCAGATATTAATCCAGATGCAATGGAAATTCCAAACAACGGAATAGACGAAGATTGCGATGGATTCGATATTGTTTCGGCAGCTTCAGATTTGATTTCTTTTGATGCGATGAAAGTAAATCCGAATCCATTTACAAATTCATTTACCATCAAGTTAGATTATAAAGGTCGTCTTTCCTTAAAAGTAATCGACTTGGCAGGTAACCTGATTTTAGAAAAAGAACTATCAGATTTTAACCAAGAAGAAAATATCTCGATAGCCAATATCGCAGAAGGAATATATCTCCTTCAAGTAAAACCAGCTAATCAGGATAAAATCTATATGAAGCGATTGGTGAAAATAGAGTAGGATTGCCAGTTGCCATAGTTGCCAAGTTGCCAGTTGTTGGTAGCTAAAATTAAAAAATGCCAAGTATTAGAATTTCATCTAACGCTTGGCATTTTTTTGTCTGAATCTGAATTCTAAGAATAGCAGTCGGCAATCCGCAGTCGGCAATCCGCAGTCGGCAGAAGAGAAAATCCGCGAAAACCCGCGTTCATCCGCGTCATCCGCGTTCCACTAAATCGCTCCGAGCAAGCCGCTCCGAGCAACTCGGCAACCCGGCAACCGGAATCACCACCCAATCGCCACCGGCATATTCTTATCAAATCGCCCCGTCAAAGTAGGGGTCTGAGCACCTGCCGTATATTTTCTCACATTATCGCTCACATACTCAAAAAGTTCAAGTACCGTAACGATTTTATTATTATCAGAATCGGCTAAACCCTTCAACCCATTCATCAAATAGTAGCTGAAAATACCAGAACGCAAGCCACCATCTTCCAAGGAATATTCTTCCCCTTTGGAAGACATCATGAGTGCCAATCCGCCTGCCGACTTTTCAAAAGCATCATAGTAGTTGTGAAGTGCGCCATGCATTTCGCCACCCTTCTTTGCCAGATAACTGCCTGAGTGACAAGCATCTGCGAAAATCATTTTATGTTTTGCCTGACTCTTTTCGAATATCTCTTTCACCTCCGCGTGATGGATTTTATTTTCAAAACCATTGTAATCAATTGGTAAAAAAGAACCCTGCAAACCATGACCAGAGAAGTAGAAAAGCACCACATCGTTTTGGTCAGCTTTGAGTAAGGTTTGCTGCAATGCGCGTAATACATCTCGACGAGTGGCCTCCTCATCAATCAACAATGTGATTTGCTCGTCAGGCAAAGCTCCACCTTGTGGACTTTTCAAAAATGAGTGCATATGAAACGCATCGTTGTCGGTATATTTCAAAGTTGGTAAGTGCAAATAGTTAGCAACTCCAACGATGACTGCCCAAATTTTCACTTGGTCGTTGATGTCCGTCTCGACCTTATATTTTTCCATCTTTTTGTCTCCATTCGCATGCTGTTTTACGATGGCACCATATTCCCAAATACCACCTGCAACACGACCATTTTCAAAGTACATCGTACCATCACCGTGAGGCGCATGAAGGCTCCATTTTCCAATATATTTATTCCCACTTGGGTAGTAAACAGTTGCTTGGCCAGCAGGCAATCCGTTTTCGAAATTACCAATATACCGAGTGCCGTCTGGGTAAGTGTAAGTACCCATTCCGTTTTCGCAATGGATTGTATTACAGTTAGTTACGTCTTTTTCGGCTAATTCGATTGGCATTTCAGAGGCATCGATATTTATAGAACCATTTATCCATTTTCCAGTTTCTTTTTTGCCATTTGAAGTTACAAAGATACCCTCGCCATGTTTTTTATTCTCTTTCCAGTTGCCTTCAAAACGACTGCCATCTGGGTAGAACATGGTTCCAATTCCTTCAAATTTTCCTTTTTTGAAATTGCCCTTATATTTTGCTCCAGAAGTGAAAATATATTGACCCTGACCCCAGGGCAAATCATTGTCCCAATTACCAGTGTAAATATCACCGTTGTTGTATTTCATCGTCCCAGTTCCTTTTATTCTACTTTTTCTGAAATTGCCTTCATAATGATTTCCATTAGCGAAAGAGATTTCACCTTTCCCTTGACGATAATGGTTTTCCCATTCGCCAACATAAATATCACCTTTAGAAAAGTAAAGGGTTCCTTGACCATGAATTTTACCTTCGCGGAAACTGCCGACGTATTTTGCACCACTCTTATAAATTGCTGTTCCGTTGCCATCCCAACAGTTACCTTCGATGCACTGGGCCGATAAAGTGGTAAGAGAAAAACAGAAAAAACATACCAGCATACTCACATAAACTCTCATAACTAAAGATTTTTGAGATTAAAAAATCGACTTTTTGTAGAGTATGGATTGCTTCGATATATAGTATGTTTATTTGTTAATAAATTTTTAATGACTTTAGTTTCCGATTGCATAAAAAACTATGTTTTTACGTTCTTATTGTTCATTTAGTAAATGATTATTAAAATTTTAAATGTTTAGTCTATTTTTGGGCATTATTTCAATCAAAATAATCAACATGAAAAAGAGTTTATTGCTTTTATTTTTTGTGGCAACTTTAATTTGGGCATGCGGCGGAGATGGCCAACCTGCGAAAACAACTGTGAGTGATGATGGAGCTGTAACGATGAGTTTCGGTGAAGAAATCACTCCAGACGGCGCGATTCCATTAGCAGATATGGTAAGTCAGTTAGGCCAAAAAGATACCGTTTTTACAAAAGTTTCAGGTGTAGTAGAAGCGGTGTGTAAAAAGAAAGGTTGTTGGATGAATATTGTAAATGATAATGGAGATGAAGTTTTCGTGAAATTCAAAGACTACGGATTTTTCATGCCACTTGATTGTGAAGGTGCAAAAGTGGTCATGGACGGTTTCGCAACGGTCGAAGAAACCAGCGTCGAAGAATTGCGCCACTACGCAGAAGATGAAGGTCAATCAAAAGAAGAAATTGCAGCTATCACAGAGCCAGTACGTGAGATGAAGTTCATGGCGCATGGGGTAGTGATGACGGAGTAGGAAACAGTTGCCAGTCGGCAGTCAGCAGTTCACGTATAACGTACTGCCGACTGCCGATTGAGAACTGCCTACTGGTTTTGAGATATTTTTTTGAAATTAGACAGCTATCAAAAATAACATAATTGGAGCATTTGACTCAGGCGTAGGAGGCTTGAGTGTTTTGAGAGAACTATTGGCAACCCTGCCAAAAGAAGACTTTATCTATGTCGCAGACCAAAAACATGTGCCATATGGATCTAAGTCAAAGGAGCAAGTGCAGCAATATTCTGAAAATATCACTCGATTTTTGTTGGCAAAAGGAGCGAAATGTATCGTCATTCCATGCAATACAGCATCGGGAGCGGCGCTCAATTATTTGCGAGAGATGTTTCCGCACACACCTTTTATCGGAATGGAACCAGCAGTAAAACCAGCTGCTGAGGTGACTAAAACAGGAAAAGTTGGCGTCTTAGCAACCCAAGGCACATTTATGAGTGAACGGTATTGCAGTTTGGTAGAAAGGTTTGGGCAAGGCATCGAAGTTTTCGAAAATCCATGTATCGGATTAGTGAAATTGATTGAAAATGGCGCGATTGATAAACCTGAAACCATAAAATTATTGAAGGAAGTTACCACCCCAATGATAGCCGAAGGAGTAGATACTTTGGTACTTGGCTGCACTCATTATCCGTTTGTGAAATCGGTCTTAGAAACCATCATTCCCTCCGAAATTGAGATAATTAACCCTGCACCAGCAGTTGCACGACATACTTTTGATAGGTTAAAAAAACTAAATCTGCTTTCTGAAAACAGCGGACAAGCCATTCAATTTTATACCACAGGGGATGCTTTGAAATTTGAAAGTCAAATCAAGCAACTCATTGATTTACAGGTAGTTGTGAAAGGACTAAAATGGTAAATTGAATGAGTTTATCGGCAGCTCTTCAAAGTATTTAAAACAATAGACATACTATTATCGAAAAACACATTAAAGAAATATATATATCGGCATAATCTTTGGATAGAGTTATATTATAAATAATTTGCAAGTGTTATAAAAAATGAGCCTCCGCTCATGAACATAAATTTATCCAAATGCTGAGAAACTATTTTTATCCAGAAACCGATCTAAGCCGTTACATTTTTAAGACTACACGAGGCTTAGTATCCGTAGCAATGTTGCTTTTTATCTTCAATGCAACGACTGTTTTTGCTACTAATCCAACCGAATTAGAATCCATTTCTATATCATATGCACCAATATCATTCAATGGCTGCCCAGGAGATACACTCCCACTTACTGGTGTCTTTGTGAATACCAACTGTGGTGCGTTTTACGAAATCGAATGGTCAAGTGTTCAAGATCCAGGTGTTGCACACTTGTGGCCGACAAATACTTTAGCGCCTTCTTTCGAGATTCAAACCGATACGGTTGTTTATAAATTAAAAGTCATTGAGAACTGCACTCAAACTGCAGACTCAGTCGAAATAATGATAATACCTGATGTCCTCGCCCTCACAGGCGATGATAGAGGTATTTGTACTGATGCCACCACCACAATTGGTGGAGCCCCTTCAGCGGGAGTCACTTATTCTTGGGCTCCGGCTTCCGGATTAAGTGCCTCCACTGTTTCCAATCCCACGGTTTCGTTTCCGGGGAATTTTGCATTGCCATCTATCACTTATGTGTTGACGGCTGATGATGGGGCAGGATGTGTGGCAGTTGATTCAGTTGAAATTTCATTCTATTCTTTACCAAATGTTGATTTTGAAGCAGATACGGTATGTGAAGGAACGACTACAACTTTTACCAATCAAACAGCCAATCCTGGAAGTATCGCTTCTTATAGTTGGCTTTTTGGTCAAGGCGTTTCTGGTTCAACAGATGTGAATCCAACTTTCCTTTACGGAACAGGTGGGGTTTACTCAGCGAGTTTGAGTGCGACTTCTAATAATGGTTGTGTTGGAGAAATCACCAAAGATGTTTTGGTGCCTTCTATGCCAGTCATTTCAGGAGTTATAAAATCAAATCTTTCTGATTGTAATGCCAATAATGGAAGAATTGTAATTACCACAATGGTGGAGCATATCGCTCCTCCGGGCGTCGAGTATAGTATTGATGGAGGCACAACATGGCAGTTTTCTTCTGTTTTTAATGGATTATCAGCAGGTAATTATGATGTAAGAGTTAGAAATGGCGGAACCTGCATGGCTACTGGAAATATGGTAGAATTGACGGAACCAGCTTTGCCAATTATTTCTTCTGTTGATAAAAATAACCCAACTGATTGTAGTGCTAATAACGGAGATATTACCATTAATGCAACAGGAGGAACAGGAATGTTACAATATAGTATTGATGGCATTACTTGGGCGAACTCAAATGTTTTCAATAATTTAGGACAAGGGAGTTATCCAGTTTTAGTAAGAAATTCAGACGGAACTTGTGAAGTGAATGGTGGTATTTCAATGTTAGTTGAGCCATCTGCACCTGTGATTTCGGATGTTTCAAAAGAGAATACTTCAAATTGTGGATTTGGAGATGGTTATATAAAAATCACTTCAATGGGCGGAACTGGTTCCCATGAGTATAGCATCAATGCTGGAATGACTTGGCTTACAACGGACAGTTTTCCAAACCTAATAGCTGGCGTATATGAAGTGAGTGTAAGAAATGTAGATGGAACTTGCCAAACCACTGGCGGTGGCGTCACGATTGCTGACCCAGCAAGACCAACCGAAAATGATAAGCTTCTTTCCAATCCAACTGATTGTGGTTTGATGGATGGTCGTATAGATATTGATGCCTCTCCAGGAGTAGGTGCAACACAATACAGCCGAGATGGTGGAGTGACTTGGACGACGTCCAATTTGTTCATCAATTTGGCAGCAGGCACTTACGATATTTTTATGCGAAATGGTGATAGCACTTGTGTAACAGATGCAGGTACTGCTGTTTTAGAAGAACCTGATACACCTGTTTTAACAAATGTTCAATCAACCAACCCATCTGATTGTAATGCAACTGATGGTACAATTACCATAAATGCAACGGGAGGAAATGGAACCATTGCGTATAGTGTTGATGGAGGTGTCACTTGGGAAATATCCAACACTTTCTCAAATTTAGCTTCTGGTTCTTATAATTTGATGATGCGAAATTTTGATGGAACTTGTATGGTCGATATTGATGATGTAACTTTAGTTGCACCTCAAGGCCCAGCAGATCCAACCTCAAATTCTTCTAATCCACTGACATGTAATGGAACAGAAGGTTCAATCTTAGTTTCTTTGACTCCTGCGATGGGGGCTACTTATAATTACTCGATTGATGGAGGTGCCAATTGGTTTGGAAATGGTTTCTTTCTCGGTTTAACCGAAGGGAATTATGATATCATGGTTAGAAACTCAGATGGTACTTGTGAAACTTCTGTAGGTACAGAAACTTTAGTTGCACCGCCTGCCGTTTTCATAAATGATGTGACGACCAATGGTATGAATGTTTGTTCTGCTACAGAGGGTGAAATTGTGATTTCTGCAAGTTATAGTGGCGTACAGCCGCTTGACTATTCAGTTGATGGTGGAGTGAATTTTAGATTGAGCAATACTTTTGGCGAGTTGCCAAGAGATACATATAATATTGTAGTAAGAGTTTTTGATGGCTCTTGTATTGTAACGGGGCCAGAGGTGATTTTGAACTCACCTGAACCACCAATTATCAATGATATTTTGGTTACGGATGTTACCGATTGTGGATTGACAGACGGTTCAATTTTTATTATTGAAAGTGATCCAGAACCATTTGAAGTTAGTATTGATGGAGGAATGACTTGGTCAGGAATGACTTTCTTTTCTGATTTGCCTGGAGGCACTTACAGTATTTGGACTCGAAATATTGATGGTACTTGTGAAGCGGAATATGGCGTTTACGTTATTAATGCACCAACACAACCTTCTATTTCGAATGTAGATGTGGTGCAGCCTTCTGCTTGTGGAACACCCGATGGACAAATAACATTGACCATTTCTGGTACTGGTTTTACGCAAGCGAGTATTGATGGAGGAGCGACTTGGCAAGGCTTAAGTATTTTTTCAGGTTTGCAAGATGGAGATTATTCTGTTTTGGTTAGAAACCAGAATGGAAGTTGCCCTTCCATTCCTCAAATCGTAAGTTTAAGAAGTACTGGAAATGCAATTGTTGCCGATGTTTTGGCAACAGGAACAGATTGCGGTCAATCCAATGGAGTTATTTCAATTACAGCTACAGGCAATACTGGAAACTTAGAATATTCAATTGATGGAGGTAGTGTCTGGATGGTCAGCGGAACTTTTTCAGGTTTACCTTTCGGAAATTATAACATTGCAATTCGAGAAGCAGGAACTTGTGTGACATCTGTTGGAGTTGCTACCGTTCAAGAAATAAATCAACCTGTTATTGATGGCGTTGATGTTTCAAACCCAACTGCTTGCAATAACACAGATGGAACAATTACGATCAATGCTTCTGGTTCAACTGGAATGTTTGAATATAGTATCAATAACGGAATTACTTGGCAAACTGGAAACACCTTTGCTGGTTTATCGAGTGGTTTGTACCAACCTATGGTTCGCCCAACAGCGGGTGGTTGCGAAATTTTCGGAACAACCGTAACACTACTTTCAAACGATTCGCCAGTTGTTACTACTTTAACAACTAAAAACGGCCAATGTGCACCGAATGGTTTGATAGAAATAACAGCGACTGCTACTTCTGGTATGTTGGAATATTCAATTGATAATGGAGGTACTTGGTCAGCAAATGATTCCTTTCCAAATCTATTAGCTGGAAATTATTTAGTTAGAGTAAGAGATGCGGTTTCATTGTGTGAGGCATTTGCGGGTGGAGTTATGTTGTTCGAAACGGCTGAACCAGAAATTGAGAATGCGGTAGGAACAAACCCAGATTGTGATACTGATAATGGTACGATTCAGATTTCAGTAGTTGGAACATTAAGTGGTTCAACCGAGTACTCAATTGACAATGGAGCAACTTGGCAAGTGCCAAGTCTTTTCAATAATCTCGGCCCTGGCGTCTATCAAGCCAAAGTTAGAAATACAACCGATGGAACTTGGTGTGAAAGCGGAGCCAGAGAGGTCACCTTGACTCGACCAGCCGTTCCTAATTTTTCTTTTACAAAAGCAGACCCAACCGATTGTGGTTTGACCGATGGAAGAATCACCATCAATGCTACGGGGGCAAACGGAACTTTAGAATATAGCCTCGACGGTATGACTTGGCAAGCCGATAATGTTTTTACAGGTTTGGCGGCTGGCGTTTATGGGACGATGGTTAGATATACAGACGGAAGTTGTCAGGTCAATGGCCCTGAAATTACATTGAATGCACCATCTGCGCCGACTATTTCAAGTACAGATTCAACCAATCCAGATTGTGCTGGAGTTGGTGGAAGTATTACCATAACAGCCACTGGTTCAGGCGCTTTAGAATACTCAATTGCAGAACCAGCAGATTGGTTTTCAACGAATGTTTTCAATAGTTTAACAGCTGGGACATATACCATTCGAGTTAGAAATGACAATGGATCATGTGAAGTGACAGGTGGAACAATAACTTTGGTTACACCTAATGCTCCAATTTTTGAAACAGTAGATATTACCCAGCCAACTTGTACAACTCCAGATGGCTCAATCACGGTTAATGCAAATATTGGAACAGATCCAGTTTCGTTATTAGAATACTCTGTTGATGGAGGGGCGACTTGGCAAAGCAGCAATGTTTTTGTCAATTTGACCATCGGAGTTTATGATATTAGAATTAGAAGAACAGATGATGTCTTATGCGTAACCAACGCAGGTGCTACTCGATTGGAAGGTGGGGATACACCAGAAATCCTTTTGGTAGAGTCAACCATGATTACCGATTGTGGTGCCAATAATGGTAGAATTGAGGTTTTTGCTAATGGTAGAAATGGACAACCTGATAACGATATAGAGTACTCATTGGATGGCGTAACATTCACGAGAAGTGCCGTTTTTACAAATCTTGGCCCTGGATCTTATGACCCACGTGTTCGATTTTTGGATGGTACTTGTTTGGTAGTTGGAAATACGGTTGCGATTGTAGAACCAACGCCTCCAATGCGAAATATGCTGAACTTTTCGCAGCCATCTTGTGCTGGAAATGACGGTTCAATTACTGCCACCACAACAGGAAGTAGTACCACTGAATATTCAATCGACGGTGGAAACACTTGGTCGGGTATTGGTAATTTTATCAATCTCGGAGCAGGGACTTACACCGTGGCATATCGTTATACCAACGGAACTTGCCCAGTCATTGATACCACGTTGAATTTGAATGCAGCAGGTGGATTTATGGTTTCAAACTTAGCCATAACAGATGCAACGGCCTG
>CALHBQ010000538.1 GCA_937930815.1 uncultured Saprospiraceae bacterium
CAAAGTCAAATCACGACGTTTATCAAAAATTGTATAATTCGCTCCGACAGATGCATTGCCTCCCCATGTAAAAGCGTTGGAAGTCGAGGCCTCCATGCCGTTACTAAATTTTTGATTGGAGCCACCTAAGTTTCCATTCAAACCTCCATTAGCAGCAACCGTTGGTAAATATCCATTGACACTTTTATCAGTTAAATTTTCGGCGACAGCCACATTGTTCTTGGCGATTTTAATGCCGTAATTATTAGCCAATGTGATTTCTTTGGCCTGCTCTAAAGTCAAGAGATTTTGAGCATTTAGCACCGCTCCAAAAATCAATATTATGCCGATTAAAATATTTTTCATTTCAATTGTTAAGATTGCTAAATTGTTTCGTTCCGCTATCGCGGTACTGATTGTTTGATTGTTAAATTTCAATCGAGGAGTTACAATCAAAAATCCTCCGACTTCATTTCCATAATCGCTCGCTCGACCGATTCTCGCGACGGCTTCTTACCTCTCCAAAGCCATAATGCATAAACTTTAAAAGTATTTTTCACCGCCAATAAAAGTGGCAATAAAAACAAAGTCATAAAGGTCGCATACGCAATTCCGTATGCCACAGAAATTGCCATTGGAATCAGGAACTGAGCAGAGAAACTTTTTTCAAAAATAAGCGGTGCGAGTCCAGCAACCGTAGTCAATGAAGTTAAAAATATGGCTCTAAAACGGGAGCGGCCTGCTGCTATCATTGCTTTATGATAAGGTATTCCGTCTTTGAGTAATAGGTTGAATTTTTCTATTAAAACCAACCCATCATTGACCAGTATTCCAACAAGTGCAACGATGCCTAAACCAGAAAGTACGTTGACACTCTGCCCATGAAAATAATGTCCCCAAGCCACCCCAACAAAACAAAATGGTATCAAAATAAAGAGCAAAAGCGGTTGACCATAAGACCTAAAAACGAAGGCAATTACAGCATACATCAAAATCAAAACGATGGGTAAAACCCTTCCCATTGCTGCTCCGATTTTTGCGAAACTTCGATTTTGTCCCTCGTAAAGTGGTGTGACCGTTGGATATTTTGCGATTATGCCGGGCATAAGTGCAGCCTTTATATTTTCCAGAATTTCCGGCGCAGAATCTTTTATATTTGACATATCGGCTTCCACTCTAATTTCACGCCGACCGTCGAGGTGATTGATGACCACATCGCCACGTTCGATGGTATAACTTGCGATTTCGGCAAGTGGCACTCGATTGCCAGAAGGCGTTACGATGCGCATTTGGTCGAGGTTGGTGATGCTGTTTCGATTGCTTTTATCGTAGCGCACCCACACCCTGATTTCGTCTCGTCCACGTTGAAAACGCTGGACAGATGCCCCAAAGAAACCTGACCGAACTTGGGACATGACTCCATTGAGCGACAAGCCGAGGAGGTAGGCATTTTCTTTAAGTTTGACTTTGATTTCTTTGATACCTGCGGGGTCATTATCTGTAACATCGGCAAGGCGAGAATTCTCTTGCAATGCCGTTTTCAAATCTCGTTTGGCTGCTTTCAGTTCAGCAATATTATTTCCTACTAAAGAAACCGAAACTGGCTTACCGCCGAAAATCGCACCTGAGCCGTAGACCACACTTTCTGCATCATATATCGGCCCTACTTTTTCTCGGATAGCATTGGTAATTACAGATGATTCTATGCCACGTGTTTCTCCTGGCTGGAGATTTAAAGTCAGCGATGCATCGGAAGATCCGGGGCCGATTTGACGCACTGAATTTTCGATCATCGGTAGTTCGGAGCCTTGCTGTTCGGTCAACTCTTCATTGACTTCCCAAGCTGCTTTTTCAATTATCGTAATTAAGGAATCTGTGATAACTTCACTCGTTCCTTGCGGCATCTTTAAATTTATGGCAACTCTATCAGAAGCAACATTTGGGAAAAAGGTAAAACGAATAACACCGCCTTCCATCGCCCCAACCGTCATCAATAGCAAGGCAATCGGAATTGCAAAACCAAAAATTTGATTATTTAAAATGAACTTTAACACGGGAACATATAAAGTATCTCGAATCCAACAGATACCACGATCTGCCCAAACATTCAAAATAAAAGGCTTTACATTTCTATCCAAAGCACGCGAATGTGCCAAGTGAGCAGGCAAAATTAGGAACGCTTCAATCAATGAAATCAGCAAAATAATTCCAACCACTTTTGCAATCTGTCCGAAAAAAGAACCGATTCTTTCAGGAAGAAATATAAAAGTTGAAAAAGCAATAATTGTCGTCAAAATCGCAGCGATAATCGGCGGCATTACTTGCAGCGTACCGTCGATTGCGGCTTGCATTTTTGATTTTCCGCTTTCGTATTGGTCATAGATATTTTCGGCAATGACGATACCATCATCCACCAAAATACCAATGACGATGATCATTCCAAAAAGGGAAATCACATTAATCGTCATGAAACTTGGCGCAAAAATAAAGAGCCCCAAAAACGAAAACGGCAGTCCAACCGCTACCCAAAATGCAATACTGGGTTTTAGAAAAATAGAAAGAAAAACGAGTACGAGTATAATTCCAATGAGACCGTTATCCACCAAAAGTTTTTGCCGAGCATTGAGGGCAACCGAGGAATCCGAACTGACATTCAATTTTAAGACATCATTCTTTTCGTTAAAATCAGTTATGTATTCTTTTACTTTTTGGGTCGCAAAAAGTAGATCTTCGTTGTTTGTTGTACTAATTGAAATCTGAACAGCTGGGTCGCCATTAAAACTAATTCGATCAGGTACTTCCGACCATTTATCTCTCACCTCTGCCACATCTTTTAATCGAATAACTTGTCCCGAGGCACTTGCTTTCACAACAACATAATCTAATTCATCCCCAAAATAGGCGCGATTATTGGCTCGAATCAAATACTCTTCAGTTTCTGTTTTAATATTTCCACCCGTTGTAATTAGGTTAGAATTTCGGACAGCCGCAGCTACTTCTGCAAAGGTCAAATCAAAAGCTTGCAGGTCATTTTCGCGAACCGCAATTTCAATTTCTTCATCTGGAAAACCAGAGACAGACACTTGCGAAATCTTAGGAATTGCTCGAATATCATCCTCCACTTTCCTCGAAACTTCTTTTAAAGTTCGTAACGGAACGCCTTTCCCACTAACCGTAAAAGTGATAGCTGAATTGATGTTTTCCTGCTTTGCAATCACGGGTGGTTCCATATCAAGTGGGAAAGAGGGAACGCGATCCACTGCGTTTTTTACATTCGCCAAAACAATGTCGATGTCAGAACCCAATTCAGTTTCGACCGTAATCGTTGCCGCATTTTCGCGAGAAGCGGAAGTGACGCGCTCGATATCTACCAAGCCGCGCAAGTTGTCTTCTATTTTCAAAACAACTCCCTCCTCAATCTCTGCCGGAGAAGCTCCGGGATAGACGATATTGATAAAAATCAATTGAGAATCGTCCAGCGGAAAAAAGGAAGATTTCGTTTGTTGCAAACCGAGATACCCAAAAATTGCAACCGAAAACATGATGATGTTGACGGCAACGGGGTATTTTATAAAAAAGGAAATGAAATTTCTCATTCGAATATTTAATAATTTGTTTCAACTCCTTCCAAAAAAAAACTGGGAAGAAGAGAGGTTTGTGCGCGCAGCGCACAAAGCCAAATAGGGCTATTGTTCAAATTTTGTAACCTGCATTCCGTCATACGCTCCAGGGAGCATTTTTTGTAAAATTTCAGTTCCGTCAGACAGCCCTCGAATGACTGCTGTTTTTTCTGTAAAATGTACGGGTTCAATTTCTTTCAACACCAATTTATCGCCTTCCAAAACGAAAACTTTATTGTTGTCCGTCAATAATTTTCGCGAAACTTCGAAAGTGTTCGCTTCGTTCTTGGCAGTCAAATCAGCTTCGAGATACATACCCTCTCTCAGCCCTTTTCCATTTACACGAATGAATGCTTGGATCGTTTGCGTATTCGGGTCAATCAAACTATTGAGACGATTCACTTTGCCTCGCCAAGTTTTGGTTCGTTCGATATTATTGAGCGCTACTGAGTTTCCTACCCTCAACAAATCTGCATAACTTGAATTAATTGCCACTTCCAATTCATAAACACTTGGATTAATGAACTCACCCAATTTTTGACCAGGTCGAACCAATACTCCTTTGTCAATATTCGCCTCGGTCAATACGCCGTTGAACGGTGCATAAATTGAATATTTGGACAACCGCTCTTCCATGTTTTTGACATTGTACCAAGTCGAGTTGATATTCTTTCCAGCGATGAATAATTTTTCTTTGTCAGAATTAATTTGCGGCAAGGGTTTCAAAATTTGCTCAACATTAAATGAATTGATATAGCTCTGCCATTTTGGAAAAGCCTCTGGATAATCGAATTTCAAATCAGGTAATAAAGCAACAATTTGATTGTACAAACTACTTTTTTGAGACCTCAAATTAGCGCGATGTTCGTCACTGTTAAGGCGCAACAAAACAGAGCCATTCGCATAGTTTACTCCTGGTTTAAAGTGGTTGTCACTATGTTCAAAAATCCCCTGAACCTCAGAGAAAATTTCGATTCTATCTCTTGCCGCCAAGTTGCCACTGGCCGTCACGTTGACTGGTGTACTGCCATTTTTTACCACTTGCGTGAAAACGGCGGGAATTGCTTTTTCAATCTTTTTGGGTGCTGGTTTTTCTCTGGATGCAAAGTGATTTTTTGCAAAAAAACCGGCGGCGATTATTAAAATCCCTATTAGGCTAATGATGATTTGTCTCATAATTTAAAATTGGTTTGAATCTTCCAAGTAACCACAAAGGAATGAAAAGGTTCGCATAAGGAATAATCATACAACAAAAGCAACTTATGTATGTTTTAAAAGTCATATAATTGCATGTAATTTTCAATAAAAAAGATAAAAATGACTTTAGATCAAATTCAAGAGCAAGCTGCCAAAGCACCTGCTATCGGCGCATCTATAAAATTTGTCCTTGACGGCAACCCATTATTCGTTGATGGAACTGGTGATAAAAACGTAGTTTCTGCCGAAGATAAAGAAGCAGATTGTACGATTACGACTTCCGTCGAAACGTTACAAAAAGTAAAATCAGGCGACTTAAATCCAATGATGGCTGTGATGAGTGGAAAAATCAAAATTAGTGGAGATATGAGTTTAGCAATGAAATTGCAGTCGTTGATTAGCTAATTGTTATTGGACGTCGTTTTTTATTAAACCATATAAGGCATTGAAGGACATTTAAGGATTCAGACCTTTTATGCGCTTACCTGCCTTATATGGTTTTTATTTTTTGAAGTTATATTCTTAAATAACTTCTTTTTACCTTTCCAAAAAAAAATCATGCAAAAGGTCGTAGTTATAGATGGTTGCCGAACTCCTTTTTTACGTTCAGGTACCGATTACATGGATTTGATGTCTTACCAATTAGGTGGTTTTGCTATCAAAGGATTGCTCAACAAAACGGGAATTGATCCAGAAAAAGTGGACAATGTCATTATGGGTAATGTTATTTCGAATGTAAAAACACCCAACGTGGCACGTGAAGCTGCTTTGATGGCAGGCGTTCCAAATACAGTGCCTTGCCGAACTGTTTCGCAGGCATGTATTTCCGCCAATCGAGCGATAGCGGATGGTTGTTTAGAAATCATGGCGGGTCATGCTGACGTTGTGATAGCAGGTGGCGTTGATCATACTTCAGACACCCCAATCCTTTTTCCACGAAAAATGCGGAAGAAGTTATTCATGGCGCAACGTCTGAAAACGATCGGTGACAATTTGAAATTTATCACTTCGCTTCGTCCTTCCGATTTTGTTCCTGAACGTCCTGCTGTAGCGGAATATACGACCAACAAAGTCATGGGCGCAGATTGCGACATCATGGCCGCTCGTTTTGAAATTCCGCGGGAAGAACAAGATGCTTTTGCGGTTCGTTCGCATCAATTAGCTGCAAAAGCACATGAAGATGGGCACCTTCCTGCCGAAATGGTTGAGGTTAATAACCCTCCAAAATTTAAAGCCATCAATCGAGACAATGGAGTGCGTGGAAATTCTACGATTGAAAAAGTCGCAAAATTGAGACCTGCTTTTGATAAGAAGTTTGGAACATTGACTGCTGCTAATTCTTCATTTTTGACAGATGGCGCATCGGCAGTTTTATTGATGTCTGAAGAAAAAGCAAAAGAATTAGGCTTGACGCCAAAAGCGGAAGTTGTGGACTTTGCTTTCACTGGTCAGCGATTGGAAGATGAGTTGTTGTTGGGGCCAGCTTATGCTACTTCCAAATTATTAAAAAGACAAAACATGACGCTCGATGATTTGGATGTCATCGAATTTCATGAAGCATTCGCAGGTCAAATTCTTTCTAATATAAAAGCATTGGCTTCTGATGAGTTTGCGAAAGAAAACCTTGGGAGAGATAAAGCAGTAGGTGAAGTACCGATGGATAAATTCAATCTTTGGGGCGGGTCGCTTTCGATTGGTCATCCGTTTGGAGCAACTGGTGGTCGATTGTTGACAACGACTGCTAATCGTTTGAAAAAAGAAGGTGGCACTTACGGATTGTTAGCGGCTTGTGCAGCTGGCGCACATGGGCATGCAATGTTGATTAAGCGATACGAGTAGAATTCGTTTTACATAGTTTTTAATAGAAACCCTTTAGGATTTAGATTCTAAAGGGTTTCTTGTTTCATGCCCGTAGTGGTTAACCATTTTTCAATAGTCAAATGCAAACTAAAAATAATAAAAAGTCCCCTCACCCCCATTTTGCAAACTTCAATTCTTTTTAATCAATAAAATTCAATTTAAAATTTGGCATTTTAATGAAAATTCCTAACTTCATAGCGCCTATCGCATCAATCGAGAAACTTCTTTAAAAATTATTTCCTAACCAAAAGTTTTTTGAATTATGAACTACGCTACTAAAGATATAAGAAATGTGGCCTTGCTTGGACACTCGGGTAGTGGCAAAACTACTTTTGCCGAATGTATGCTATTTGAAGCAGGAGCCATTTCCCGACGGGGATCTATCACTGACAAAAACACGGTCTCCGATTACACTGACATGGAACAAGGGCGAGGCAACTCGATTTATAGTTCCCTTATGCACGCCGCTTGGAAAGATTCGAAAATCAATATTTTAGACACGCCTGGTTTTGATGATTTTGTAGGAGAAGTAGTTTCTTCCCTCAAAGTAGCCGATACCGCAGTGATGCTACTCAATGCTCGAAGTGGCGTAGAAGTGGGTACCGAATTACAGTGGGAATACGTTTCTAATTATAAGACCCCTGCCATTTTTGTGATTAATCACATCGACAACGAAAAAGCCGATTACGAAAAAACATTGGAACAGGCGATTAACCGTTTTGGTAATAAAGTCCTTCCTATCCAATATCCGCTCAATGAAGGTGATGGCTTCACGACCATCGTAGATACGTTGCGTATGATTACGTATGTATTTGGCCCAGATGGTGGAAAACCTCAAAAAAATCCAATCCCTGCCGAAGAGATGGCAAGGGCAAAAGAAATGCATAATGCGCTCGTAGAAGCTGCTGCCGAAAACGACGATACTTTGATGGAGCGTTATTTTGAAGAAGGCACCCTTTCAGAAGATGATTTAGCAAAAGGATTAAGAATGGCGATTGCGAATCAATCTGTATTCCCTGTTTTTATTTGTGCCGCTTCGCTCAATATGGGAAGTGGTCGTGTGATGGGTTTCATCAATGATATTTGCCCTTCTCCTGCCGACAGACCAGAAGCAATTTTGGAAGATGGAAGTACTTTGAAATGTGATTCTTCTGCCAAAACCACTGCTTTTGTTTTTAAAACAGTTAATGAAAATAGAGTTGGAAATGTCTCTTACTTCAAACTTTTTAGCGGAAGCTTAAAATCGGGAGACGAACTCGTCAATGGTGCAAGTCGCTCTACCGAACGATTGGCCTCCTTATATCTCAATAATGGAAAAATAAGAAATGCCGCAAGCGTCCTCAACGCAGGCGATATTGCCGCAACCGTAAAACTTAGAGATACCCACACCAACCAAACTTTAAATACCAAAGGAGTTGACAGGAAGATAGAAGAAATGGTTTTCCCGAACTCGCGTATTCGTACAGCAATCGAACCACCAGGGAAAGCAGAGATGGAGAAATTGATGAAGGCATTGCACTCTATCGCTGAAGAAGATCCAACTTTATCGGTTGAACAATCGCATACCCTCAAGCAAACATTACTACATGGTCAAGGGCAATTGCACCTTGATTTGATTGCTGCTAAAATAGAAAGTGAGAGTGGTATCAAAATGAGCTTTATACGTCCGAAAATTCCATATAGAGAGACCATCACAAAAACCGCAAACGAGTCTTATCGTCACAAAAAACAATCGGGGGGTTCAGGTCAATTTGCCGAAGTTCATATGCGAATTGAACCATACTTCGAAAGCATGGCCGCTCCAGAAGGTTTGAACGTCAGAAAAACAGAAGAGGTTGATTTGCCTTGGGGTGGACAACTACATTTCTACTGGTGTATTGTTGGTGGCTCGATCGATGGCCGTTTCATCAATGCTATCAAAAAAGGCATCATGAATAAAATGGAAGAAGGCCCACTGACTGGCTCGAATAGTCAAGACATTCGAGTTTGCATTTACGATGGAAAAATGCACCCTGTCGATAGCAACGATATGGCCTTTATGTTGGCAGCTTCGCAAGGTTTTAAAAATGCTTTCAACAATGCTAATCCACAATTACTTGAACCAATTTTTGAATTAAAAATACTCTGTTCTGACGATGTGATGGGTGATATTATGGGTGATCTTCAAACGCGCCGTGCCATGATTATGGGCATGGGAGCAGATGGTCATTATCAAAAAATCACAGCGAGAGTACCATTGGCAGAGCTTTACAAATATTCCTCGACGCTTCGTTCGATCACACAGGGACGTGCGAAGTTTACTCGGAAGTTCGTGGAATACCAAGCGGTACCAAATGACATTCAAAAAACACTGGTGCGTGCACATCAGTCAGAACCGGCCGAGGCGTAAAACCCTATTTTTGTTCTACGGTGACCGTCAGGCGACTTGTTCGTTTGACGGTTTTTCTTTTTTAGGGGCGAGGTAAGAGGGGACAGGTGAGAGGTGCTTTTAACTTGAGATTGGAGGCGTCAGGAGGCAGGGATGGCTTTGCTATCTTTCAGGAGTCAGTCAGGCGAGCAATCATCTAATACTTTCTGCGCCACAATAGATATTGAATTTTTTTTCTTTTAAAAAACCGACGACCGTCATTCCACTTTCTTTAGCCAATTCAACCGCTAATGAAGTAGGCGCACCGACTGCAGCAATAAATGAAATGCCCGCCATGGCTGCCTTCTGAACCAATTCAAATCCCAAACGACCGCTTACCAAGAGTACTTTATTAGAAAGCGGTAATTCGTTATTTAAAAACGCGTGACCAATGAGTTTATCTAAAGCATTATGGCGTCCGACATCTTCTTCGATTGATTCTAAATTTCCATTTACATCAAAAAGTGCAGCGGCGTGAATGCCGCCTGTTGCTTGAAAAACACTTTGCTGTTTTTCTAAAATTTTCGGCAACTGCGTTAATATTTCTCCTTTTATTTGAAACGTATTTTTTATTAAAAAAGAAGACACTTTCATCACGGCTTCGATAGATGCTTTTCCACAAATGCCGCAACTTGAGGTAGCGTAAAAGTTGCGCTGCATTTTTTTCATATCTACTTTTACACCTTCTTTTAGGTTTATTTGTAAAAGGTTTCCTTTTGCCAATTCTTCACGAGCAGCGAGTATTTCTGTGGAAACCACTTCTTCTTTATTTTTTAAAATTCCTTCTGTAAAAAGGAAGCCTAAAGCCAATTTTTCATCTGCACCAGGAGTGCGCATCGTGACGGCGACAGGAGTGCTGATTCGCGTTTCACCTGATGGAATGCCCAATCTTAT
>CALHBQ010000539.1 GCA_937930815.1 uncultured Saprospiraceae bacterium
CTTGCTCTTTCTGGGAACAGATAAAGGACTTTACGTGAGTATCGACCTGGGCAGCAATTGGTCAAAGTGGAAAAACTTCCCGAGCACTTCGGTGGCTGATTTGAAAATTCATCCGCGTGAGGGCGATCTTATCATCGGAACTTTCGGACGAGCAGCGTGGATTATGGATGATATTCGCCCTTTGCGGGAAATGGCGAAAAGCAACGGTAATGTGTTGAAAAAAGACTTGCATGTTTTTGAGGCACCCGATTCTTATCAGCCAAATTATCGCTCGGTGGACGGGACGCGTTTTGGCGCTGATGGCTATTTTATGGGCGAAAACCGTAGAACTGGGGCAATGGTTTCTATTTACGGAGGACGGGAGACGGAGGACGAGGGACGGAAAGCGGGAGACGGAAAACGAGGAACGAAGGACGGAAAACGGAAGAAAAAATCTAAAAAAGAGACAGACAAAAAAGAGGATGCAAAAGACAAAAAGGAAAAGAAAAAAGAATTCAAACCAAAAGTGCATGTCCTGAACTCAGTGGGTGATACCATTCGAACCTTTACGACCAAAATAGATACTGGCTTTACGCGTATTTATTGGAACAATCGCATGGATGGCACGCCTTTTCCAAATAGGAAAGAACCTAAAAAAGACGCAGATTTACCTGCTGGAAATTTGGTTTTACCGGGCACTTACAAATTGGTTTTTGTTAAAAATGATTCGTTGAAAGATTCCACCAATATAACGGTTCACACTGATCCTCGATTGAAAATCAGTTTAGAACAAATCAAAAAAGAGAATGCCGATCGGGATGAGATTTACGCTTTCGCGAAAAAAGGAAACGAGCGCATGGAACGTTTGCGCAACGCACAAAAATCCATCAAATTAATTGACACTTGGATGGAAAATGCAGAAGATTCCACCAAAACAAAAATCACCGATCAGGGCAAAGAGTTAAATAAATCTATAGGGAAGTTCATGGACGAGTTCACGGGTTTAGAAAAACAAAAAGGGTATTTTAAACAACCGCCTCACTTCAATCAATTTTTGTGGGGTAGCTTGCGTCGCGCCTCTGCTGCCGATGGTTTGCCAGACAGTGCGGCTTCCGCCGAAAAATTAAAATTGGAGCGTTTCGCCGAAAGACTTTTTAATAAAATTGATTCCTTTTTTGAAGAAGAATGGAAGGAATATCGTGTGACGGTTGAGGCTTTACAAACCCCATTATTTAAAGAATAAACCCCTTTTCTGCGAAACTCTGCGTAACTTTCACATCGTTGTTTTAGTTACGCAAAGATTCACGGAGGAGACGCTGAGTTTCGCAAAGCATTCATATCAATCAGTTCCAAGTTATCACTCCGACCTTTTAGAAATTCCGTTAAGAAAATTGGAAGGTGGGTAGCATAAAGACACACCAACTGTTTGAGGAGTGATAGCGACGAGTTTTGATGTGTCGCGCGTTGGCTTTCAATTTTTAGGAATTTCTAAACAGTCTTGAATTTTTTGTTTCTTTTTGTTTCAAGACAAAAAGAAGAGAGACGAAAATGAGGGAGATACCGAAAAGCAGAGAAAGGAATTTCATCTAATCACCAAATGATTCCTCCTCCGTCCGCGGCGGACACCTACTCCAAAGGAGGACAAGTAGCTCGAAATATTTAATCAAATTAAACAAAATGAGACAATGTGCACCGTAACCTATATCCCTCAACCCGAAGGTGGTTTTCTATTCACGAGCAATAGAGATGAAGCACCTAGTCGTTCTGCCAAAGAAATGGCTTCCAAAAAATTGGAAAATGGCGTCGAAATTCATTTCCCTCGCGATTCAAAAGCAGGTGGCACTTGGCTCGCTGTTTCCAATGATAACCGTTTGATTTGCGTCCTCAACGGCGCTTTTGAAAGACACGAACATCAACCACCATATCGGCTCAGTCGCGGCATAATGGCTTTGGATTTTTTCGAATATAGTTCTGCAATCGATTTTTTTGAAGAATATGAGTTTGAAGGAATCGAGCCTTTTACATTAGTTATCGTCGATGATGGCAATCTTATAGATTTTCGTTGGGACGGAACGGAAGTTTACATGGGGATGCGCGATGAAGAAAGTTGCCATATTTGGTCTTCCGCTATGCTCTACCCTTTAGAAATAAAAGAAAAACGAGAAACGCTTTTTAGCGATTGGCTTTCTACCAAAGAATCCATTTCAAAAGAAGACATCCTTGATTTTCATCGAAATGGAAAAGTGGGTGACCCAAAGTATGATTTAGTGATGAACCGAGGGGAACTTGTTCGAACCGTTAGTATTACGTCTGTGGTCTCGAAAGATGAGCAGTTTTCTATGGAACATGTTTCAGTCGGCAGTTTTCAATAGGCAAAACGCAGCCCACGAATTCATTGGTGGTAATTGGTAAAAATCGAAGATTTGCTAAATAAACATAAGTCATCCCGAATTTTATATTCAATAGGTCAATTCATTGATAATCAATATCTTATGAATGCTTGTTTTGTTGCGAGATGCGGGTTGCGTGTACGCTCGACTCGCAACCCGTATCTCGCAACATCTTGATTATCAATAAATTAGAAAATTAGATACCCTTTCGTTCACTAATATCAAAAAATTCGGGATGACTCATATTTTATAAAATCTGTTTTTAAAAGTTATCTCAAACCAGACAAATCTTTCACAAATCCTTCCAATCCTTTACTTTTTACGGTGCCAGTAAAGCGACTCGCCTGACTTTCGGCTCCAAACTCGCCGACCATTACACGATAGACCGTTTTGCCTCTAATTTTATCAATATGAACAATGATGGGTTCTGAAAATAAATTTTTGAATTTGGCAGTTTCTCTCAGCACATTTTCATAATCACCATAAACGCCAATCTGTACGCTATAACCACTTGATGCCTGTTTAGTCACTTCAAACCGATACAATCCTTTGCCTTGTGGGATTGGTTTGGCCTTAGGCTTAGCTGGACTTGTTCTTCCAGAAGGAGAAGTATTTACCTTCTTAGTAGGCGTGGCTCTTGTTGTGGTTTTCTTTTTAGGTGCCAAAGGAGGTCTGCTGTATGTTGGTTTGGTTTTTATTCTATTAGAAGGGTTGTCATATTGTTTTAAAACGCTAATCATTTTTGAAGCAGACATTGATTCTTCGTACCTGCCAACCAATCTACCTTTTGAGTTAAAAATCAGAATCGAAGGCAGTGAACGGATGTTATATTGCTGTTTGTAGCCAACACCATCAAAAGCATCAATATCAACTTTAGTAGCTAAATAATTTTGACGAACATAATAGCTCAAACCGGGGTCAGTGTACGTGTAATCATCCATAAACTTGCATGGAGAACACCACGAAGCTGTAAAGTTTACGAAGTACAACTTACCTTCTTGACCAGCGGTTTCTTTAATTTTTTCGAGACTTCCTTTTCGGAAATCAATGGCTGATTCTGCCTTCGTAAATAGCAAAAGTGTGAGGGGTAGGCATAGCAATAGCCTTAACTTTGATGTGTGTTTCATGTTTTTGTTTTTTTATTCAAAAAGAGATAAAAAATTCTGCTGTGTAAGTGAAACGGCAAAGACTATTATTATGATTCATAATAAGAAAAGGAAATCAAAGGTAAATATTTTATTAAAATGAAGTAAGGGTATTTTTCAAATGCTATTTTATATTTTTGTGACCGATTTCTATGAAGCACTGATTTTTTTAGAAAAACCTTATTTATGAGCAAGATACGTGCAGCAATTACAGGAGTTCAGGGATATGTTCCAGATTATGTTTTAACCAACGCAGAGTTGGAAACGATGGTCGATACCAACGATGAATGGATAACCGATAGAACAGGTATCAAAGAACGTCGCATCCTAAAAGGCGAAAACATGGGAACTTCGGTAATGGGCATAGAAGCAGTAAAAGGACTGCTCGAAAAAACGGGAACAAACCCAATGGATATTGATTTGGTGATTTGTGGAACAGTGACAGCGGATCATCATTTTCCAGATACTGCAAACATCATTGCGCACGAAACGGGAATGAAAAATGCATTCACTTTTGATTTAGGTGCGGCTTGTTCTGGTTTTCTCTTTTCATTGACCACCGCTTCTCAGTTTATAGAGTCTGGTCGTTACAAAAAAATTGTCGTTATCGGTGCTGATAAAATGTCCTCTATCATGGATTATACTGATAGAAGTACCTGTATCATTTTTGGCGATGGGGCAGGCGCCGTTCTTTTGGAAGCTGATAGCGAAAACGGAATTATCGACTCTTATTTGCGAAGTGATGGAATCGGTAAAGAATTTTTGCACCAAAAAGGAGGCGGTTCAGTACTACCTCCAACACACGAAACTATTGACAACAAAGACCATTATATCTTTCAAAATGGCCGACCTGTTTTCAAGAATGCAGTAAAAGGCATGTCTTCGGCTATCAAGGAAGTCATGAATCGCAATAACCTAACCGCAGAAGACATCGCTTGGGTCGTACCGCATCAAGCCAATATTCGTATCATAGAATCTGTTGCAAAAATGGCTGACTTCCCAATGGAACGCGTCATGGTCAACATTCATAAATATGGAAATACGACTGCTGCGACCATTCCACTTTGTCTTTGGGAATGGGAAAATCAACTCAAAAAAGGAGATAATTTGATTCTTACTGCCTTTGGTGGTGGATTTACTTGGGGGGCTACTTATCTGAAGTGGGCTTATGATGGGAAAGATGTTTGATACCAACTTAATTTGATGAACGCAGAGAGGCGCAAAGACGCAGAGAAATGGTCGTAGTTCGAGCGAAGCCGAGAACGGAAATATGAAAGACTGTTCTTCGCTCTTCCATTCTCGACTGCGCTCGAATTACTGTTTTGGATAGCGTTTTGATTTTCAAAAATACCCACTATCGTAATCCTGAAAATTCTAACATCCTGTGAATCCTGATTCAGACAAAAATATCATCTGTGTCTACCTACTCCAAATATTTCATCAAAACCTCCGCTCCTTTTTCCAACCCTTCAGCTTTAATAACCTTCTTTTCGTTGGGCAACAAATCAAAATAATTTTCTTCAAATTTTACATCGCCGGAACTAAGGAATAAATCCTTCACTAACGTTGAAGAAGAAAGCACTACCTCATTATCGCTGACCTCTATCTCAATGTTAGTCGGCAGCAATTTTAAGTCTTTAGGTTTTGTGAAATAATGAATCGTTGATGCTAACACCTTCCCTTCTCCCATTAATTCAATTTTGCTAAAAACTTCTTCTTTGTTCACTTTCTCAAAAACACCATTCAAATCAAGCATGGTATAAGAATGAGCTGCATTCGCTGACAATTCAATTGGAATCGAAAAATTCATAACGTTTGTTCCATCCATTTTTTTAATTAAAAAAGATAAGGTCGCTTCTCGTTTTTTCAATTCATCCGAATCTATCCAAATGGATAAACTATCGCCCTTTTGTTCTGGGATAATGAGATGTTCAGCGTACAACTCTTTCAGCCGATAATGAAATGATTTCCACTTTCCATAATAATCAATCGACGACCAACTTGGCCCAGGCCATGTATCATTAAACTGCCAATAAATTGTCCCCCAACAATGTCCTTTTGCTTTTCGATGAGCACGAATCGCCATGTCCATGCCCTGCCGTTGAGTCAATTGACTTTTATAAACAAAGTCCTGAAAATCAGTCGGTTCCGAGTAGTAATCTTTTGAAATATCCAAAATCAAACCATTACCGATATAGCTTTTTTGATGATGTTTCATGACCTCTGACTCCAAATTCCAATCGGTCGAATCGGCGAATTTTGCAATCGTACTCATTTCTGGAAAAGACTGAAAACCGTACTCGCTCATAAATCGACCGACGTATTTTTCATAACCATCAAATCGATCTGGCCCATGCCACACGCCCCAATAATGCATCGAACTATGATTGAAATTTTCCATTTTTCCCCAATTCGAAAGTGGAGAAGTTGAAGTGTAGGTCAAGCCATATTCCGCCATTTTTTCAGGCAAATAATCTTCGAAAAGAGCGATATAATTTTTACGCATTTCAATCGAATCTGCTCCGTGAATATTATGCGAATTTTGCCAACCCCAATTATGCCAAGCGACATTGACTTCATTGTTTCCACAAAAAGTAACCACGCAGGGGTGTCGTGCAATTCGAGTGATTTGTTGCTCAATTTCTTTGTCAATGTTTTCTTTCATATCCAAATACGGATACATCGAACAGGCAAACATCAAGTCCTGCCAAACCATAATTCCCAACGAATCGCAAATGTGATAGAAGTCCTCATCTTCGTAAACGCCACCGCCCCAAACACGCAAAAGATTGATGCCCACCGCTTTTGCATCCAACAATAAATCCAATTTTCGCTTTCGCGAAACGCGTGGCAGAAGTGGATCAGGTGGCACCCAATTCGCTCCTTTTATGAAAATCGGTTCTCCATTTTTAGTGAAATAAAAAGCGGTACCGATGGAGTCTTTTTGATTAACCAATTCTACTTTTCCAAAATCAAAGTTGGTACTAATTGGCTGCTCTATTTGCTCCTGCCCATCCCACTCCAAACGAATCGGTTTCCAAATACCGCAAGTCACTAATCGCAAACCCCAATCCCATCCAAACTGGAAAGGTGCTTTTCGAGTATAAACACTGACTTTATTCTTTTCGATAGCATCATTACCAGCCGTCAAATGATAAGGCAATCCATCCATTTTCTTCTGATGCTCTTTGATAGGCGACCGAAAAACGATTTT
>CALHBQ010000540.1 GCA_937930815.1 uncultured Saprospiraceae bacterium
CAAAAAAATTGATGACAATCAAAACTGCCTTGGATAAATTAGTTAATGGTTTGATTTAGTCCTTTCTACAAAATCAATCACACCCTCAAAATCCCCACTCTCAAACCCAACCCAATGGGGTCGTTTTCGAAACCAAGTCATTTGCCGTTTAGCATATCGACGTGAGTTTTGCTTAATCATTTCAACCGCTTTCTCTAAAGTCCAATTTCCATCAAAAAACTGCATAAGCTCCTGATAACCAACCGTTTGAAGAGAAGTAAAATCTTTAAAAGGATGCAATGATTTCGCTTCTTCAAGCAAACCATTTTTCATCATCAAATCGACGCGGAGGTTGATTCTTTCGTATAATTTCTCACGAGGCATTTCTAACAAAACATATATAGGTATAAAAGGACGCGCTGGTTTTTCCTGATTCAAAAAACTGGAAAACGGTTGCCCGCTTACCCGAATCACAGACAATGCACGTATCAATCGAACGGGGTTATTTTTATCAACGACATTGAAATAATCAGGGTCTTTTTCAGCCAATTCATTTTGGAGTGATTCGATTCCTTCCTTTTCAAAAAGAGCATTTAAATCATCTCTAACCGCTGGCGGAACATCTGGAAAATTATCCAAGCCTTCACAAACCGCTCTGATAAAAAGACCAGAACCACCCGCCATGACAGCCACATCTTTTTTTTCAAAAATAGTATCCAAAAGGCTCAAAGCATCTCGCTCAAAATCACCGACGGTATATTCGTCTTGAACACTCAACGAATCAATAAAATGATGTTTGGCGGAAGCCAATTCTTCTGCATCAGGTTTGGCAGTGCCGATGGTCATTTCTTTATAAAACTGTCGGCTATCAGCACTCAAAATCTCTGTATCGAAGTGTTTGGCTAATTCAATGGCCATTCGGGTTTTTCCCGTAGCAGTGGCGCCTCCAATGATGATTAGATATTTTGACATTGGGGCAAATGTAGTATTCAGTCGGCAGTTAGCAGTTGGCAGTTGGCAGATTTTTTTTCGTAAAACGAAAAAAGCCACCAATCAAAGGTTGTACAATCAAAGCAACATTCTATATTTACTTTATGAAAGACTGCCTAAACTGTCAAACCTCACTTCCGGAAGCAGCCAAATTCTGTCCCAGCTGTGGGCAGAAAAACACAGATGGGAAGGTCTCCGTTACCGAGTTCTTCAGTATCTTCTTTGATTCTTATTTCAATATTGATTCGAGTATTTTCAAAACTGCTATTGGATTGTTTATCCCAGGCAGATTGACCAAGCAATTCTTTGAAGGAAAGCATAAAAGCTTTTTGCATCCAATGCGGATTTTTCTATTAACCGCTGCTTTTTTTATCGCAGTGCTTGGTTTTCAAATCAATGGATTTTTGAGTGAGAAAGCAGACAACATGAGCAAAGCGGTTCATGGATACTTCGTAAAAAATCAAGTTTTAAATCAAATCGATTCTATTCAAAGAGTTCAGCTATTAGAAAAAACGAGTTGCGTCGATATCTCTTTCGTTGATAGTTTGAGGAGTATTTATGAACTCAATGTTTTGGATTCTTTGAAAGGAACGGTAAATATCACCTTCGGAGGAAAGAAAGGAGTCATTCCAGTTCAGGACTTTTATAGAAGTAGTGTCACAGAGCTCGCTGAAAAATATAACGTAACAGAGTGGGAAGAAATCTTAATGATGAAGCAAATGAAGCGATTCATTGCGGCTCCTAATAAATACATTCAAACCATCATTGGAAATCTTATTTGGATGATTATTTTATTGATGCCGGCAATTGCTTTGATGCTCAAATTATATTACGCTCGACATGGATTCTATTTTGTAGAGCATTTGGTTTTTTCATTTCATTTCAATGCTTTTGCATTCTTTTTGGTTGGATTGGTTACATGGATTTCTGATGGAAGTCCCGGTATGCTTTTCACAGCCAATTTCATTGCAGCAATATTTTTGTTCTTTGCCATGAAAAGATTTTACAAGCAATCAATTGGTAAAACTTTTTTGAAATGGCTTTTGCTTTTATTTACATATTTTGTGATCATAATGGTTTTGGTCACTGTATTATTAGGTGTTAGTTTTGTAATGTTTTAACTATGAGAAAAAAGGTAGATTTCATTTGTATCGGTGCTCAAAAAGCAGGCACTACTTGGTTGTACAATCGGCTCAATGAATTGTCAGAAGTGACACCAACACCGATTAAGGAGTTACATTATTTCGACCGTGAATTGAAGTATCCATCCTATAGCTTTTTAGCTGAATCCTCTTTATTTAAAAGGGTTTTCAATCTACGATTCTTTAGACATGTGTTAGTGAAATATTTCAAAGCCATTAAAGAAAACCCCTCTAAAATTGCGTGGTTGACTCGCTATTTTTTTTCAAATTACAATGACGAATGGTACTTGAGCCTTTTCAAAAAACTAAAAGGTATCAGCGGAGAAATCACACCTGCCTACTCTACACTTGACGAGGAAGGAGTTGCCAAAATGTATCAATTGATTCCTGATACAAAAATCATTTTATTGCTCCGAAATCCGATTGATCGGGCATGGTCGCATTATCGCTTTTCAACTCGAAACATCAGCAAAAAAGAAGTAGACGAAATTCTAAAATCAAATATTTACAACTTCATTGACACGGAAGCACAACTGCTTCGAACGGATTATATTCGGACAATAGACACCTTTTTGAAATTCTATCCCAAAGAGCAATTTATGATTGCGTTCTATGATTCTATAAAAGAAAATCCAACTCAAATGTTGGAAGAAATTGTCTCCTTCATCGGAGGAGACAGCTCTAAAGTCGTCACGGAATGTGATGTCAAATCCATGGATTACGTCTCTCCATTTTTGAGAATACCAGAGGAAACCCTTCTTTTTTTAAAAGAAAAATACAACCCCATGATCAATGAAATGAATGACAGATACGGTAGTTATTGTCAACTTTGGAAATGGCAACTTGAAAACAATCCATCCAAAGACACGCCAATCAAACCCACAATTCGCCTTTCCGATGTTTAAAGATTTGTTGTTTTATCTAAAGGTTTCTCGTCCTGGTTTATGGTTTGTGACCATTTGGCTTTACCTATTGCCGACGGGTCAAATGGAAGGCA
>CALHBQ010000541.1 GCA_937930815.1 uncultured Saprospiraceae bacterium
TCCTCTCACAAATGAATCATAGATGTGCGCTTGGTTCGCCATTTGTTCAATTGCCATTTGGATTTCCTCCAAATGTTTGGAGTTGATAAGGTAGCCATTTCGACCGCTTTGAACCAACTCAACTGGCCCACCAACTGGTGGTACAATCGTCGGAATGCCATAATGCATTGCTTCCAAAATTGTCATTCCAAAAGTTTCTACCCAACGATTAACGTGGGAGAGGTTGACTACTAAATGTGCCCTTTCATAAAACCAATGCACATCTTTTTGAGCTGGGAAAACTACCAAGTTTTCAGGTAAATTTTTGTCTTTGAAAAATTCATTGATTTGCTCCATCGTTGAATTTATTACTAACTCAAATTTATATTTCGGCATACGGCTGGCCAATTCTGCAAATTCAAAAACACCTTTGTATTCTTTTAAAGAACATAACATGAGTGTTGTGAATGGATATTCTTTTTCTGGATTGGTCGATAAAAAGTCTTCAGCTTTTTCCACGAAAGTGGGATTCAAACTATTGTAAACCACTTTGGAAGAAACACCAAGCAATGGCTCTTTATCCATCAAGAATTTAGAAACATAAATCGCTTCTGAAGCGGTAAAACGCGCTATCCACAAAAGGAATTTTTTAAATATTTCTGGTTTGATCGATGTCTCGTGAATGTGATAAATCACTTTCGTTCTGGTCATCCATCCGCCAATTGCGGCTCCAAATGGAAGCAAGGTGTTGATATAAACGACGTCAAAATTTTTACTGTTTTTTAAAACAAAAAGCATCATAATCAACTGATTATAAAGCAGTTGCATTAACCGCATGATTTTATTTTCATAAAAACTATAATCGACTAAATGTTCTGCCGTTTCTAAGTTTGAAAGGAAACCTTCTGACTTGGAAGTCATCAAGGTAACTGCATGATCGTTTTCGTTCATGGCTTTGATAGCAGTCGATAAAACTAATGGACTGCCGCTATAATCGTTGAAAAGGTGGGTGCATAATATTCTCATGTTTATCGTCTTTTGTGGTTCAATTAAGAAGTATGGGAGAATTCAAGAGGGGAGGAAGAAATCTTCAAAGCATTGTTATACACTCCTTCCAAAACTGTTCCTTTTCTATCCCAAAGGAAATTATTTTGGAAGTGTTCGGTCGCAGCAGTAGACATTTGATTCAAAAGGGTGGTATCCTTAAAGCATTGATCCAATTTCCCAGAAAGTGATTTTATAGTTGTTTCATAATCTGTGTGAGGGATCTTGAATCCACATTTTGAATTGATAGATTCTCCAGGGCCGTAATTGTCGAGACAAATCACCGGCAACCCGAACGACAATGCTTCAGGAACCACCATTCCAGCTCCCTCATGTGAAGGAAAAAGGAACAATTTACTGCTGTTGAAATATGTATTTAATTTTTCGCGGTCCATCCATTCGATGAACTCAATCGCATTGGAAGGAATACCTGACGATAGCGCAAGTTGCTCCAAGCGTTTCTTTTCAGGTCCCTTACCAATAAGCGAAAGAATCAGGTTTTGCTGACCAGACAGACTTTGGGTTTTATAAAAATCAGCAAATGCCCTGATAGTCAAGTCAAATCCTTTTAAGGGAACAAACCGCCCGATGGAGAGGATTCGAAATGTATTCGTTTCTATTTTTTGAGGTATTACTGGCTGCGATGCTATCGCTGGTAAAATGGTAATTTTATTTTTTGAAAAAGGCAGTACCCCTGCGACACTTGAATTAACTGCTAAAATTTCATCTGCGAAAAAAACAGTCAATTTTAAAAATGGATCGAATGTCCAAAAGAACTTTTTCACAGACCACATAAGGCGATCTTTTAAGTAGGGTTGTGTGCCATAAAATTTTAGATACTGAGCTGGAATCTTATGATGATGACCGATTGGCCCCCAAACAAATGGCTTTCCTAATAACCACAAAAATGAAGGAGACCAGTCACTATGAAAATTCACATGGTGCGCAACGTCAAATTTTAATTTCTTTGTAAGAATAAAAAAAACAACCCCTAAGTGCCACAAATAATGATACAACAAAGCTCCTCTTGATCCTTTTTTCCAAAAACACATCCACTTCGGTAAATCGAAGTATTCGAACTGCACTTCGGAAGAAGAATGGTCAGGTTGGTCAGCCAAAAATTTCTCTATCGCCGGTTGATTATTTTTACGAGTTATGGCAATACACTTGTGAGTTTTGGCAATTTGACTGATGAAATTCCAACCTGTCCCGTCTTCCGATCCTTTGTATGGGTTGATGGCGTATGCTGTTGCTAAGATTGTGTTTTTCATGATTGTAATTTGATAGAAAGAGTTGTTGTTCAAAAAATTATTCAAGCTTTTTTTTTGCAATTAATTTTGGCTAAACTGAACCTTAATCTCTAAAGGTCTTTCGTGCTTGATACATTTCAATATGCGAGCAGGTACTCCACCAATAACAGTGTGAGATGGCATGCTATTCGTTACAACTGCTCCTGCAGCAATCACACAATTATCTCCAATTTCTACTCCATCAAGGATGGTTACTTTTGCGCCGATCCAGCAGTTGTTTCCTATTTTGATTCCTTTGCGAGTCGTTCCTTGCAAGCGAATCAATTCAGTAGGATTCCTAAAAATGTGGTTTTCAGGATGACAACTTAAGTATTGGCCTATGATGCAATCGTCTCCGATTTCCAAT
>CALHBQ010000542.1 GCA_937930815.1 uncultured Saprospiraceae bacterium
CCGAATCGCAGATTCTCGAATCAAAATTTTGTTCTCTTGCGCTACATCAACTTGCTCTCGCATTTTGGCGGACAGCTTAAAATCTTCTGGCACATCCTTTACATCTCGAATGTTTTGGTCGAGCAATATTTGCAATTTCTTGATGCCTAATCGAGTGATGTCAAATATGGAATACTCCGGCCACGGCCCATGATACTGCTGGAGGTACCTGCAATTTACTTTGTTGCCACAACCCAATGTCAATTCATCACTATTAAGCGGTTGGTTGATAAATTGAAGTGCTGTGGTGGCACGTGATTCAGTGTCTGCCAATATTTCTTCAACCTTCTCTGTAATATTATTTGGAACCATCAATTGATTCAAATCAACTTCCCCGTCCAAGACATAGTCTTTGTTGACGTGTACCAAAAAGCATTTGCGCACTCGATAACCTGCTTTCTCAAATACCATTCGTTGAAAAGCGACATCGTGAATATGTCCGTTGTCCACTTTGGTCGAAGCCTTCACTTCATAGATATCAACCTCCATATCATCAACGGTCACTACCACATCGGCAATCGCAATAAAGTCTTCCCACTTCGCTGTTTTTTGAAAATCAATCAACTCTGGATCAATGGTCTCTTCCTCCAATACCAAACCAGAACGAAACCAGTCCTGCGCGAGTTTATCTATGAGTTTCCCTTGCTCGACCTTGTGCTGTGCATCAATTGAAAAAGTAGGCATCAACTCCCGCTGGTGGAGTGACATCCAATATTCTTCCGGACATGTCAAATAGGAAATATAGCCCGTTTTAGAGAGGGTATGTCTTTTCATTGTTTGGGTTGTTTTGGGGCGTTGGTGTGGAGTAAAGGTAGTGTTTTAGTTTGAGCTTTTTCTTGACAATGGATAGACGTCAAAAATTGCTACTACCTGATTCGAACCCGTACCCCTCCAAAAACATTAATCCCTGCAGCTGGTTCATAAAATCGACTTCCAAAAGCATTGATGCGAATGTTATCATTGTACTTCGAATTGAGTAAATTATTCACTCCAAAAAATGGAATCCATTTCATTTTTTTCATCTCCAGTTCGTATCCTAAATTGAAATTCAACAAAGTGTAATTTTCCACTTCCACCGTGTTTGTATCGTTCGCAAATAACTTCCCAACTTGCAGACCGGTTAGTTTGAAGAATGCTCCTTTCTGAGAAATATATCGAATCGAAATTGCTCCTGAATGAATTGGAATGCCAGGTAATTTTTGGTCATCAAAAACAGTTCCTCCAGTCGCATAATCTTTAAATCGAAAATCTGAAAAAGAATAGTTCCCTGCAAATTGCCATGACTTTTTGGGTGAATATTTTACTGCCGCTTCAAAACCGTTTCGAAGGGTCTTTCCTGCATTTCTAAAAAAGTCTCTATCTGGTAATTGTTCTAATTCGAAAGAAAGAATTTCGTTGGTGGTTTGAATTTGGAAAGCAGCAACCTCATATTGTAATCTACTGTTAATCAACCCTTTAACCCCAATCTCAAAATTTACCGCTTGTTGCGGCTTTAGGTTTTCATTGAAACCTTCAACGCCAATTGGATTGGCAGATAATTCACTCAAAGTGGGTGTTTCAAAACTGGTTGAAAAACGTGTAAATGGATTGAATTTTTGATTTAAATTATAACTCACCCCTACTCCTCCATTTAAGGCATTGAAATTGATTTCGCCAGAATCATCACCGTTGCCCAATTCTAAATCATTGGCTGAAAGGCGATTTAAATCATAGCGCAAACTGCCATTCAGATTCCATTTTTTTATTTTTAAATTATCGGTCAAAAACAAACCGAGATTGGTAAAATTTTCTTTTTGATGAAAGGTTAGATCGCCCTGCGTTCCTTCTTCATTTCTAAATTGTTGGCGGTCGTCTTGCTGAAATTGTAAATCATATCCAACGATTAAATTATTTGAAAATTGATTATTATAATTTTTAAAATTATAGGTCGAACCATGTCCAAAAAAATTGCGATTTAAGTCAACAATGCCTCCAAAACCAAAAGGCAACTTTCCATAAAAATCACGATTGATGTAGAAAAATTTAGTTTGAAAATTTCCTGATTCTAAAACGGTGGCGAGTTTTAATTGACTGATTTTTTCTCCTGATTGAAAAAGGATGTTTCGGTCGCGTGCCGCTTTTCTATTGGATTCGACTGATGCTAAATTTACACCGCCCGGGTCTTCTGCTTTTGGACTATCCGTGTAATTAAAGATGAATTTTAGTTTCGTTTTTTTAGAAAACTGATGATTCAAATTTGCGGAAATAGTAGCATGTTGCACGCCGCTATTTTGGCGAAAGCCGTCCAATTGATTGTAACTTCCATTGAGTACCAAAGTCGTAGCTCCTGATTTGATTCCACCTTTCAGTTGATAGCGTTGCAAACCAAATGAACCGAATGTCAAACCTGCTTCAAGGAAATTTTTAGTCACTTCAGATTGAGTAGAAATACTAATGACACCTCCCGAAGCATTGCCGTACAAACCAGAAGATGGGCCTCGCAAAATTTCAATATTTTCAATCAATCCTAAATCCAAATTATCGGTTTGACCTTGACCATCAGGAGTGGTTTCTGGAATTCCATCTACCAAAATTTTTACACCACGTATTCCAAAAGCAGACCTTGCTCCGAAACCTCGAATCGACACGCGCAGGTCTTGCGCAAAGTTGTTAGGATTGAGCGCAAACAGCCCCGGCACTTCCATCAAATATTCATTGACGGATACTTGTTGTCTGGCATTTTGAACTTTAGAAATTTGAATACTGGTGATTGATTTTGGTTCGGTTAGTAAAGGATTTTCTAACCTACCGACTTTTACATAAACGGAATCGAGGCTATATGTTTTCGAGGTATCAATTTGAGCGAAAGCCAAATTTTGGGTTAGAAGTAAAATAGAAATGGAGTATAAAATATTCTTCATTGGAATTTTCTTTTTGAATAGACGACGACAACAAATTCCTGTGGAATTTGCTCGTGTGGTTCTCCGAACCATCACGAAACACCATCAAATCTCCAGATTTGAGTAATAAATTTAAGTAGTTTAATTTCGCAAATCTGGAGATTTGCAATGAATTACGTGACTGTTCAGAGAACAGCACGAGCATTTTTTTTTAAAAAAAATTGGGCAAATACATCCACAAAAGACGAACCGCCACCAACAAAATCACTACTGAGGTAATGCGTCGAATCATTATTGGATTCACTTTTCCAGCAGTAAATCGTGCACCGATCTGCCCCCCAAAAAAAACTGCCAAAACCAACGAAATAGCTGTTGAGTATTCAATCTGAAAACCGTTCGAGAATATTTGTCCGGTCAAGCCAGAAATAGAATTGACGAGTATAAACGCAGCAGTCGTCGCAGCAATTACTTTTGCCTCCGCCCATCGGGAAAGATATAACAACGGCGAAAGAAAAACACCTCCACCGATGCCGACAATACCTGATAAAAAACCAATACCTCCACCGATGAATGCATTACTGTATTTAGGTAAATCTACTGCTTTGTCCGACTTTGAAAGTAGCATCAAAATAGCTGCTATCAATAAAGTAAAACCTAATAAAATGAAAAAGACTTCTTGCTCAATCTTCAATCGACCTCCCATAAAAGCGAAAGGAATACTCAATAAAATGAGCGGTAATATTTTACGAATTTTTAAAAATCCTTTTTTATAAAAAATCCAAACGGAACCGCTAACCACGGCAATATTGCAGAGCAAAGCAATCATTCGAATTGTCGTAAACTCAAAATGGAACAGCGCTAAAACTGCCAAATAACTCGACCCACCGCCAAACCCAGCCGATGAATAAATCATCGCTATAAAAAAGAAAACCGGTACTAAAATCAGTAAATCACTTTCCATTATTCGTGGATTCTTCCGAGGCGGTTTCGCAGATAACCACCGTCTCGTTTGGCAAAGAAAGCACGAATTTCCGATAGTATCGACATCGCAATTTCTTCTGGTGCATTTGCGCCAATATC